>DATFLG010000065.1:0-11685 GCA_035267985.1 Gammaproteobacteria bacterium
AGCGGGCCGGACCGCCCCGCGGGCGGTTTGGCCCGGACAGTTCGACATAACCACAGACAGAAGAAGGAGGGCAACATATGGCTTTCGAACTACCCCCACTGCCGTACGAGAAAAACGCACTCGAGCCGCATATCTCGGCCGAGACCCTGGAGTATCACTACGGCAAGCACCACGCCACCTACGTGAAGAACCTCAACGGCCTGGTGGAAGGCACCGAGCATGCCAATTCCTCTCTGGAGGACATCATCGTCAAGACCAAGTCCGGCCCCATCTTCAACAATGCGGCCCAGACCTGGAACCATACCTTCTACTGGAACTGCCTGAGCCCCAACGGGGGCGGCGCCCCCGGCGGCGAGCTGGCCCAGGCCATCGACAAGGCCTTCGGCTCCTTCGACAAGTTCAAGGAGGAGTTCACCAAGACCTCCGTGGGCACCTTCGGCTCGGGCTGGGGCTGGCTGGTGAAGAAGTCGGACGGCTCCCTGGCCCTGGTGAGCACCAGCAACGCGGGCAATCCCCTGACCGATGGGCATACGCCTCTGCTCACCTGTGACGTGTGGGAGCACGCCTACTACATCGACTACCGCAACGCCCGTCCCAAATACCTGGAAGCCTTCTGGAGCCTGGTGAACTGGGATTTTGTGGCCAAGAACCTGGCCGGCTGAGGCCGGCCCCCGGCCGCCCGGCCCCCGGCCGGGCGGTTTTCCCCTTCCCCCCGGCATTTGCCAGACGTCCCGTCAAGCGATAACATTCTTCTTTTGGTGCGGCGGTCTCTTCATGGGACTGCCTTTTGTTTTTGGGAACCCTCGTCCGGCAATGAGCGAAGCATTGATGTCCACCTATGCCCGACTGCCCGTGCGTTTTGAGCGGGGCGAAGGCGTCTGGCTCTGGGATTGCGACGGCCGGCAGTACCTGGACGCGCTGAGCGGCATTGCGGTGTGCGGCCTCGGTCACGCCCATCCGGCGGTGGCCAGGGCCGTATGCGAGCAGGCCGCCCGGCTGGTGCACACCTCGAATCTGTACGCCGTGCCCCTGCAGGAAGAGCTCGCGGAGCACCTGACCCGGGTGAGCGCCATGGAACGGGCCTTCTTCTGCAACTCCGGCGCGGAGGCCAACGAGGCCGCCATCAAGCTGGCGCGCCTGTACGGCCACCGTCGTGGCATCACCAATCCCACCGTGGCGGTGATGGAGAACAGCTTTCACGGGCGCACCCTGGCCACCCTCAGCGCCACCGGCAACCGCAAGGTGCAGGCCGGTTTCGAGCCGCTGGTCAAGGGCTTCGTGCGGGTGCCCTACGACGACCTGGAAGCCCTGCGCATTGTCGCCGGCAACAGCAGCGACGTGGTGGCGGTGCTGGTGGAGGCGGTCCAGGGCGAAGGCGGGGTGCGCATGCCCGGGCCCGAGTATCTCGCCGGCCTGCGCAGGATCTGCGACGACAACGAATGGCTGCTCATGGTGGACGAGGTCCAGACCGGCATGGGCCGCAGCGGACACTGGTTCGCCTACCAGCACGCCGGCATCACGCCCGACGTGATGACCGTGGCCAAGGGCCTGGGCAACGGCGTCCCCATCGGGGCCTGCCTGGCCCGGGGACCGGGCGCCGACGTCTTCCAGCCCGGCAACCACGGCTCCACGTTCGGGGGCAACCCCCTGGCGGCCCGGGCCGCCCTGGCGGTGCTCCACACCATCGAGGAGCAGCAACTGACCGCCCGCGCCGCCACCCTGGGGGAGCGGCTTCGCAACGGCTTCCGGGAGGCCCTCAGGAACCAGCCCGGGGTCACGGACATCCGCGGCCTGGGACTGATGATCGGCATCGAGCTGGACCGGCCCTGCGCCGTGCTGGTGGAGCGCGCCCTGGAGCGCGGGCTGCTCATCAACGTCACCGCGGAGAAGGTGGTGCGTCTGCTGCCGCCTCTGATCCTCAGCGACGAGCAGGCCGACCAGATAGTCGACACGGCCAGCGGGCTGATCCGGGATCTGCTGGCCGAGGCCTGAGCCATGACGGTCCGGCACTTCCTCACCTTGCTGGATCTCGCCGGCGACGAGCTGGAGGCGCTGCTGCGCCGGGCCATCGAGCTCAAGGCCATGCGCCGCGCCGGCGAAGTCTGCGAGCCCATGAAGGGCAAAGTGCTGGCCATGGTGTTCGAGAAGTCCTCCACCCGTACCCGGGTGTCCTTCGAAGCCGGCATGGCACAGCTCGGCGGACACGCCCTGTTTCTGTCGCCCCGGGACACCCAGCTCGGTCGCGGCGAGCCCATCGAGGACACCGCCCAGGTGCTGTCCCGGATGGCCGACGCCGTCACCATCCGCACCTACGAGCACGACAAGCTGGAACGCTTCGCCGCCCACTCCCGGGCGCCGGTGATCAACGCCCTCACCGACCTCTACCACCCCTGTCAGCTGCTCGCGGACATCCAGACCTTCATCGAGCACCGGGGCGCGATTCGCGGCGCCCACGTGGCCTGGATCGGGGACGGCAACAATATGTGCCATTCCTACATCAACGCGGCCCGGCAGTTCGACTTCCAGCTCAGCATCGCCTGCCCGAAGGGCTACGAGCCGGATGCGGACGTGACCGCCGCCGCGGGCGGGCGCGTCCGCCTGCTGCACGATCCCCTGGCCGCGGCCCGGGATGCCCAGCTGGTGGTGACCGATGTGTGGGCCAGCATGGGCCAGGAGGAGGAACAGGCCCGGCGGGCCAGGGCCTTCGAACCCTACCAGGTCACCGATGCCGTCATGGCCGAGGCCGATCCCCAGGCGCTGTTCATGCACTGCCTGCCGGCCCACCGGGGCGAGGAAGTGGCCGCCTCGGTGATCGACGGCCCCCGCAGCGTGGTCTGGGACGAGGCCGAGAACCGCCTGCACGCCCAGAAGGCCCTGCTCGAACTCCTGCTCGTCTGAACGGTCGTACTTCCCTGAGCGCCGGCCGCAGCCCCGGTGGGCGTGCAAACAATCGCCACAGAGGACAGGCCGCCTTGCGCAGACTGCTGCTGGTTCTGACCCTGGTGGTCGCGGCCGCACCGGCAGGTGCCGCCCAGCCGGTGCAGGTGGCCGTGGCCGCCAATTTCCTGTCCACCGTACGCACCCTGGCGCCGGACTTCACCCGCCGCACCGGCACCCCGGTGAAGATCAGCAGCGGCTCCACCGGCAAGCTCTACGCCCAGATCCGCAACGGGGCGCCCTACGATGTCTTCCTGGCCGCCGATGTACGCCGCCCCCGGCTGCTGCAAACCCAGGGACTGACCGCCGCCGGCAGCCGCTTCACCTACGCCATCGGGCGGCTGGTGCTGTGGAGCGCGGACCCGAAACGGGTCGCCCACATGCCCGACGCCCTGCGCCACCCCGGGTTCCACCGCCTGGCCATTGCCAACCCGGACACCGCGCCCTACGGCGCCGCCGCCCGGACCGTGCTGAATCGGCTCAATCTTTGGACGACGCTGGCACCGCGGCTGGTGCGGGGCGAGAACGTGGGCCAGACGTTCCAGTTCGTGGCCACCGGCAATGCCCAGCTCGGTTTCGTGGCCCTGTCCCAGGTGCTGGCGGCCAAGGATGTCTCCCACAAGCACTGGACGGTGCCCGCCAGGCTCTACGAGCCCATCGAGCAGCAGGCGGTGGAGCTCACCGGCGGCGACAATCCCGAAGGCGGCGCCGCTTTTCTGCGCTATCTGCGCAATCCCGAGGCCAGGCACATCATCCGCACCGCCGGTTACGCCCTCCCCTGACCGGCAGGCCGCCGGCGGTCGACCCGCTGTCCGCCATCGACCATTCACGGCCGTGAAGACCATCACAGGACCGAAGTCATACAGTTGACGGCGCGGACAAAATCACTAAGGTTATCTTAAACCTAATAGTGCACTGCTGGTGGGAACGTAAAACAATCGTCAACCCGCCGCGGTGGTGGTGGTCTGCCCCGCGCGCTGCTGCCCGGGGGTACATCCCGTGGCCGCTGTCCGGAACGACCGCAGGAGCGTTTGATGGGTCAGAGCACCGAACCGTTATCCCTGACAACGCTCGCCGAGCGGCCCGCGGACCTCCTCAACGTCGTTCTCTCCGCCAGCTCGGACCAGATCTACCTGCTCGACCGCCACGGCCGTTATCTGTACGCCAGCCCCGCCGCCGCCCGGGCGCTGGGAATGACCGCCCAGGAGATGGTCGGCCGCACCTGGCGGGAGCTGGGCCTGCCCTGCGAGGTCGTGCTGCTCCTGGAACGGTGCAGACGGGACGTCATGGCCTCCGGGTGCCAACGGCGCACCGAGCTGGAGTATCCGTCAGAGGACGGGGAACGTTCCCATGAGTGCATTCTGACCCCCGTCTTCGCGGAACGGGGGCTTTCGGAACCCACCGTCGTGGAAATGGTGGCGGTCAATGCCCGGGACGTGACCGAGCGCAAGCGCCGGGAGCAGGTGCTGCGCGAATCGGAGGAACGCTTCCGTCTGCTTGTGGAGGAAACGGTCAACCATGCCCTGTTCACTCTGGACTCCGAAGGGCGGATCACCACCTGGAACGAAGGCGCCCGCCGGCTCAAGGGCTACCAGCGAGAAGAGATCATCGGCAGGCATTTTTCCTGTTTCTATACGCCGGAGGAGCGCGCGCAGAACCGCCCGGCCAGGCTGCTGCGTCTGGCGGCGGCCGAGGGGCGTTGCGAAGATCAGGGCCCGCGCGTGCGCAAGGACGGCACCCTGTTCCAGGCGGACGTGGTGATCACCGCCCTGCGCGACGAGCAGGGGCGGCTGAGGGGCTTCTCAAAGGTGACACGAGACGTCTCCGAGCGGGTGGAGGCGGAGCGGCGCCGCAGAGCTGAGCAGACCCGGGCGTTGACCCAGTTGTCCCGGGTGGTGGAACAGATCAGCGAAAGCGTGTTCATTACCGACAGCTCCGGTTGCATCGAGTACGCCAATCCGGCATTCGAGCGGCTGACGGGATTCTCCGCCGACCAGGCCCGCGGCAACACCCCTGAGCTGCTGCGCTCGGAACACCATGACGCGGCATTCTTCGAACGGCTCTGGACGACCATCCTGGACGGCAAAGTGTATGAAGGAACGCTGGTCAACCGCCGTCAGGATGGCTCGCTGTACTACGAGGAAAAGGTCATCACCCCCCTCACCGACGAGACCGGAGCTCTGACCCATTTCGTCTCGACCGGCCGGGACGTGACCGAACGGGTACGATTCCAATCGGAGCTGCGTCGCCATTCAGCCGAAGACCCCCTGACCGGTGTCGCCAACCGTGCTGCGCTCTACCAGTCCCTGAGCGCCGAGCTGGTCCGGGCCGGGCGCGCGGGTGGACGTGTCGCTGTGGTGCACATGGACCTGGACCACTTCAAGCGCATCAATGACGGGCTGGGACATGGCAGCGGGGACGCCATACTCAAGGCCGTGGCGCGTCGACTGCAGGAGGCCGTTGGCCCCGGATACACCATCGCCCGCATGGGGGGCGACGAGTTCGTGATCGTCATCGGCGATTGTGGTGAGATCCAGGACGTCGTTCCCTCACTCAATGCACTGCGCGAGGGACTCCAGCGGCCAGTTCGCACGGGAGTGCGGGACGTGTTCGTGAGCTTCAGCACCGGCATTGCCATCTACCCGGATGACGCCGCCGACACCGAAGCCCTGCTCAAGCATGCGGCGGTGGCCACCTATCGCGCCAAGGCGGCCGGACCGGGCAATTCCCGGTTCTATTCCCCGGAGATGGATTCCCACAGCCGGGAGCTGTTGACGCTGGAAGGCGCCCTGCGCCAGGCCCTGGAGCGCAACCAGTTCCGGCTCCATTACCAGCCCCAGATGAACCTGCGCAACGGAACGATCATCGGCTTCGAGGCGCTGCTGCGCTGGGATCATCCTGACCACGGTCTGATGGGGCCGGCGGACTTCGTGCCGCTGCTGGAAGACACCGGGCTCATCGTCCCCGTGGGCGAGTGGATTCTGCGTCAGGCGTGCCGGGAGACCCCGGTGGTCGGCAATGTCCGCCCGCGCATTTCCGTGAACGTGTCGGCCCGCCAATTCGGCACCGAGAGCCTTCTGCAGACGGTACGCGAGATGGTCGCCGAGCAGCAGCTGGCCGAAGGCTGCCTGGAGCTGGAAATCACAGAAGACACTCTCATGGAGGATCTGCAGGGCGTCGGAGAGACTTTGAAGTCGCTCCATGATCTGGGGATACGGATCGCAGTGGACGATTTCGGCACCGGCTATTCGTCCCTGGCTTACCTGAAGCGCTTTCCCGTGCGCTCTCTGAAGATCGACCGCACCTTCGTGCGCGACCTGCCCGACGACCCGAACGACAAAGCTATCACCGAGGCGACCATTTCCATGGCCCACAAGCTCGGGCTGACCGTGATTGCCGAAGGCGTGGAAACCGATGCCCAACGCGAGTTCCTGCAGGCCCGCGGTTGCGACGCCATGCAGGGCTTTTATTTCAGCCCGCCCCTGCCTGCGGACGAGGCCCGCGCATTTCTGCGGACGGCGCTCGGGCGCTAGCGCCCACCCCGCACTGCCATCCGCCGCCCTCAGGGGCCGCCTTCGGCGGCCACGGCCAGGCGCCAGTAGTCGGTGAGCGCATCGCGAAGCTGGCGCGCCAGGGACTCCATGGCCAGGACCGGCCCGGCGCACAGGTACATGCGCCCGAAGTACAGCTCCCGGTGCTCGCTGTCCTGCACCGCCAGCCGGGACAGGTGGGCCACAGGCAGCGGCAGGGTCCCGTAGCGGACCAGGGTCGCCGCCAGCTCATTGCGCAGCAGATCCGCCAGGGCGGCGGCGTCCCCGCCAGAGGGTTTGAGCACCAGAACCCCGGCGATGATGACCACCGGACACAGCGCGCCGTTGTCGGTGAGCGAGCCCACCCGCACAGCCTGTCTCAGCAGTTCCAGTTTGGCGGCCATGGCATTGTGGTACTCCGCTGCGCCGGCCGCTGCCTTGACCCAGGTCACTCAAGGGACGCGCAGCCCGCCCCACGTGGGCGGCCCGGGTATCCGGTACAATCGGCCCATGCACTGGCCCGAGCTCGCGCCCCTGTGGATCACCCTGCGCCTGGCGGCCACCACCACCGTGGTGCTGCTGTGCGTGGGCACGCCCCTGGCCTGGTGGCTGGCGCGCACCCGGTTCCGGGGCCGGGTGCTCATCGAGGCCCTGGTGGCCCTGCCCCTGGTGCTGCCGCCCACGGTGCTGGGCTTCTACCTGCTCATCGCCCTCGGGCCCCACGGGCCGGTGGGCGCCCTGATGCAGGCCCTGGGCGGCCCCACCCTGGCCTTCACCTTCACCGGCCTGGTGATCGGCTCGACCCTGTACTCCCTGCCGTTCGCGGTTCAGCCCCTGCAGCGGGCCTTCGAGGCGGTGGGCCAGCGGCCCCTGGAAGCGGCCGCCACCCTGGGCGCCGGCCCCCTGGACCGGTTCCTCACGGTCGCCGTGCCCCAGGCCCGCAGCGGCTTTCTCAGCGCCATGACCCTGGGCTTTGCCCATACGGTGGGCGAGTTCGGGGTGGTGCTGATGATCGGCGGCAACATTCCGGGGCGCACCCAGGTGCTGTCGGTGGCCATCTACGACCATGTGGAGGCGCTGAACTACACCGCGGCCCATATCTGGTCGGCGGCGCTGCTGGTGTTCTCGTTCCTGGTGCTGGCGGCGGTCTACCGCATCGATCGCCGGCTCAAGGGAGCCCTGGGTCCATGAGCGGCGTACAGGCCACCATGCGCCTGGACCGGCCCGGGTTCCGTCTTCAAGGGGACCTGGAGACGCCGCCCACCGGGGTCACCGCCCTGTTCGGCCGCTCCGGCTCGGGCAAGACCAGCCTGCTGCGCTGCCTGGCGGGGCTGGAACCGGCCATGACCGGCCGCATCACCGTGGGTGACATCTGCTGGCACGACTCGGCCACCGGCTGTTTCCTGCCCACCCACAAGCGCGCCCTGGGATATGTGTTTCAGGACGCCGCCCTGTTTCCCCACCTCAGTGTCGCGGACAATCTGGCCTATGCCCGTCGCCGCGCCGGCAGCGAGCGCCCGGGCCCCCGTGCCGACGAAGTCACCGAGCGCCTGGGCATCGCCCATCTGCTGGAGCGCAGCCCGGCGCATCTGTCCGGCGGCGAGCGCCAGCGGGTGGCCGTGGCCCGGGCGCTGCTGACCCGTCCCCGGCTGCTGCTCATGGACGAGCCCCTGGCCTCCCTGGACCAGGCGGGCAAGGCGGAGATTCTCCCCTACCTGGAACAGCTCCATACCTGGCTGGCGGTACCGGTGATCTATGTCAGCCACGCCCTGGAGGAGGTGGCCCGCCTGGCCGACCGCCTGGTGCTCATGGAAGACGGGCGCTGCCACGCCCACGGTCCGCTGGTGGAGATGCTGGCGCGCCTGGACCTGCCCCTGAGCCATGGCGAGGCCGCCGGAGCCGTGGTGGACACGGTGGTGAGCGAAGTGGACGAGGCCTACGCCGTCACCTACCTGGATTCACCGGCCGGGCGCATCACCCTGCCCGGCCACACCCTGGCGCCGGGCCAGCGCACCCGGGTACGCATCGCGGCCCGGGATGTGAGCCTGATGCTGGCGCCGCCGGGGGCCACCAGCGTCCTGAACCGGTTTCCGGCGCGCATCGTGGAGCTGGCCGAGGACGGCCCGGCCCAGGCCCTGGTCAAGCTGGACGCCCACGGGGTGGTGCTGCTGGCCCGCATCACCCGCAAATCCCGGGACCAGCTGGGGCTGCACCCGGACATGGCGGTCCATGCCCTGGTCAAGAGCGTGGCCCTGGTGGGCTGAGGGTGGGCTGAGGGCGGGCTCAGGTAGCGGAACGCTGGCCTTCCCGGGCCTCCTGCTCCATGCGCTCCAGGCTGGTGTGACGCACGTCCTTGCCCTTGACCAGGTAGATGACGTACTCGCAGATGTTGCGGGAGCGGTCGCCGATGCGCTCCAGGGCCCGGGCCGACCACATCACGTCCAGCACCCGGGGAATGGCCCGGGGGTCCTCCATCATGTAGGTCATGAGCTGGCGCATGATGGCCTCGTACTCGGAGTCCACCCTGTTGTCTTCCTGCCAGACCTCCACCGCCATCTCCGGGTCCATGCGGGCGAAGGTGTCCAGGGCCGCGTGCAGCATCCTGCGCACCCGGTTGCCCAGGTGCTCGATCTGCCCATAGAGATTGTGGGTGTCCTCGGCGCCGGACAGGTGCATGGCCATGCGCCCGATACGCTCGGCCTCGTCCCCGATGCGCTCCAGGTCGGTGATGGTCTTGATCACCGCCACCACCAGGCGCAGGTCGCTGGCCGTGGGCTGGCGCCGGGCCAGCACCCGGTTGCACTCCTCGTCCAGGGACACCTCCATGGCGTTGACCTTGTAGTCATTGCTCACCACCACCTCGGCCAGCCGCTCGTCCCGGTCAACCAGGGCGCTGAGGGCGTCGGCGATCTGCTGTTCCACCAGCCCGCCCATGGCCAGGACCTTGCTGCGGATATCCTCCAGCTCCACATTGAACTGCTGCGAGATGTGATGGCCCAGGTTCATCTTGTCCATAGTCGTCTCCGCGGCCCACTGCCGGGAGGCCCGGCGGGGCAGAGGGCGGGCACCCGGACGGTGCCGCCCCTTGACTCCATACGGTGTGCCCCCGACGAAGCGCCGAACCGGGCCCGTCGCGCAGCATTCCGCTCATGATGTTCATCTTCGCCAACCCGGGCCTCCGGTTCAAGGGCCCGGCTCACACCGGCGGGCGTAATACACATCCCCGGCGCCGCCCCGGGGCGGCTCCTGGGCATCACGGACCTGCAATCTGGTACAGTGCGCCCTGACATGGATACCATCGACCTGACCCGCCCCGAGCTGTACATCAACCGCGAGCTGAGCCTGCTGGCCTTCAACGAGCGCGTCCTGGAGCAGGCCAAGGACGAGGCCACGCCCCTGCTGGAGCGGCTGAAGTTTTTGTGCATCTCCAGCACCAACCTGGACGAGTTCTTCGAGATCCGGGTCGCCGGGCTGATGCAGCGCCTGGAATCGGGCCTGGGCCACACCGAGGCCGACAATCTCTCCGCCCAGGAGGCCCTGGTCCGGATCAGTGACACCGCCCATGCCCTGGTGGACGAGCAGTATCGGGTACTCAATGACGTGCTCATCCCGGCGCTGGCCGAGGAGAAGATCCGCTTCATCCGCCGTACACACTGGAAGCCCAAGCAGGCCGAGTGGGTCCGGCGCTACTTCAATCAGGAGCTGCTGCCGGTGCTGAGCCCCCTGGGGCTGGACCCGGCCCATCCCTTTCCGCGGCTGCTGAACAAGAGCCTGAACTTCATCATCTCCCTGGAGGGCAAGGACGCCTTCGGGCGGGGCAGCGGAGTGGCCATCGTCCAGGCGCCGCGCTCCCTGCCCCGGCTGATCCACATGCCGGCCGAGCACAGCGGGGGCCCCCACGACTTCGTGTTCCTGTCCTCCATCATTCACGCCCATGTCGGGGATCTGTTCCCGGGCATGAAGGTCACGGGCTGCTACCAGTTCCGGGTCACCCGCAACTCGGACCTGTTCGTGGACGAGGAGGAAATCGACGACCTGCTGCGGGCGGTCCAGGGGGAGCTGCTGTCCCGGCGCTACGGAGACGCCGTGCGCCTGGAGACGGCCGACAACTGCACCCCCGACATGGCCCATTACCTGCTGCGACGCTTCGATCTGGGGGAAAGCGACCTCTATCAGGTGAACGGACCGGTCAACCTCAACCGCCTGCTGGCCATCTACGACATGGTGGACCGCCCGGACCTGAAGTATCCGCCCTTCACCCCCCGCAGGCCCGCCGAGCTGCCGCCGGAGCAGAACGTGTTCGAGGCACTCAAGCACGGGGACGTGCTCGTCCATCATCCCTTCGAGTCCTTCGTACCGGTGGTCGATTTTCTGACCCAGGCGGCTGTGGACCCCCAGGTGCTGGCCATCAAGCAGACCCTGTACCGCACCGGCCCCGAATCGGCCGTGGTGGCGGCGCTGGTGGAGGCCGCCCGCAACGGCAAGGAGGTCACGGTGGTCATCGAGCTGCGGGCGCGGTTCGACGAAGCGGCGAACATCGCCCTGGCCAACCGTCTGCAGGAGGCCGGGGCCCACGTGGTGTACGGGGTGGTGGGCTACAAGACCCACGCCAAGCTGATCCTGGTGACCCGCCGGGAAGGCCGGCGGCTGCGCCACTACGCCCACCTGGGCACCGGCAACTACCATCCCCATACCGCCCGCCTGTACACCGACTACGGCCTGCTCACCGGGGATCGGGTCATCGGCGAGGATGTGTACCGGGTCTTCATGCAGCTCACCAGCCTGGGCCGGGTCAAGCCTCTGAAAAAGCTGCTGCAGGCACCCTTCACCCTGCACAAGACCCTGATCCGCAAGATCGAGCGGGAGGCGGACAACGCCGCGGCGGGCAAGCCGTCCCACATCATGGCCAAGATGAACGCCCTGATCGAGCCCCAGATCATCCGCGCCCTGTACAGGGCTTCCCAGTCCGGCGTGAAGATCGAGCTGGTGGTGCGCGGCATCTGCTGCCTGCGCCCGCAGATGCCCGGCATCTCGGAGACGATCCACGTCCGATCGGTCGTCGGACGCTTCCTCGAGCACAGCCGGGTCTACTACTTCGCCAACGGCGGGGATCCGAAGACGTGGTGCGCCAGCGCGGATTGGATGGACCGAAACTTCTTTCGTCGCGTCGAGATCGCCTTCCCGATCGACTCCCCCACACTGGCCGATCGTGTCGTGC
>DATFLG010000066.1:0-7685 GCA_035267985.1 Gammaproteobacteria bacterium
TTCGGTCCGGGCTTTCGCCTCTTCAAGGACCGCCCCACCAGGGTTTCCAACTTCTCCACAAAGGGCTCACTACCCAAGGGCCGACCGGTTCGTTCGTGCGTCTGAAAAGCACTGGTTTCGGCCTCGGGAACCGCTTCCTCCAAAAATCTTTGCCAGTCCGGGACCAAATCCAGGAGCGGGCTTACTTGCACCAGCTCGTCGTCCCGACCGGTCAGATGGGCCCGGGCGCTGCTCCAGGGGTAGTCCCCGGCCGCTTCCTCCATCCCGGCCTCCACCGGATTGCGCTCCACATACCGAGCGGCTGCCAGCAGATAGGGCTCATCCATCGGAAAAGAGGCGAACCGCCCCTGCCATAAGTGCCCCCGCCATCCTTCCCGGAAGTTGATGTGGCGGCTGTAGCGCCGGTGCGCCTCGCTGATCGCCGGAGTTAGCCCTTCGGCCGCCTCCGGGACGGCAATCAGATGGACGTGGTTCGGCATCAGGCAGTAGGCCCAGACCGCCACGCCGTAGTGCGCACACCACGCCGCCATCAGGTCGATATAGGCGTGGTAGTCCTCCTCGGCGAAAAAGACCGCTTGCCGGCGGTTGCCCCGCTGGGTGATGTGGTGCGGCACCCCGGCCGCAACTACCCTGGCCAATCTAGCCATGGACCAACCCTCGATTCCGCTTAGCGGGAATTACGTAAGGTGTCCCCGGAATTCCTGGTAAGCAACTTGACTGAGCTTGGCATACTCCGTATTGGTAACCATTCCCCCTCTCCTTTCCTCTTACTAGAAAGTTCCCATATGGTCTTATTGGGAAAGAATCTCTTTATATTCTCCTTTAGAAGGATTTCTACTGCGATCCTTCCACAAGTCAAACAAATCTCTCATAAATCGTTTAGGCAAACGCACTTCGTGAGTAGGGACCCCTTGTCCTTTGGGCGACACCCCTTTAGGCAAGAACTCAACATACGAGAGGTTTTTCCCCGGAGTCGTACAAGTCATATTAAAAGATATATAATTGATTCCTGGGTACAATTTCTTTTTAAATTTAATTACCTTTAGTCCACCGTAACCAGCTTTGGAATATCGTATTATCGCTAGGCCTTTTAAACCTACAGGTCGCCATTGCCATTCTTTATCTTTTTTCCGCTGCGGTATTAAATATGTTGGCGAATCTGGCGTATACCACCACATACCAGAAACATTATTATTTGACCAAGGAATATTTGCCTTCTCTGGAAGAAACAAGTCCAATACGCAACGTCGCACCGGCTGGCTTACCTCTTTTCCTTTGTGGGGAAAAAACATACGTGCCGAAGAGATCTCTACCCGATAGGCCGCAGCATGGGCTCCTTTTAGGTCCTCACTCACCCATTTCTCCGGCATGCCGAAGCGCTCCGCAAACTCCCGGGTATAGACCCAGACGTTGATGTCCTCCTGATAGGCCTCATCAGCCTTAGGTGTGAACGTAGTGGCATAGTCGTCGCCAGCCTTGGCCACCTCTCCGCCTGCCTTTATCCACAAAACAGCGAAGAGGAAACCTATCAGTCCCAACTTTCCAATTCGTCCCATCAAAACCCTCCGGTCACCGCCGCCGGGTTCGGCCCGGCGGCCTGCTGCGGTTGCTCGTTCTCAATCTTGTCCGCGATCTCCGCGCCCCCGCCTCCAGCCAGCCGCACCGTCCGATCCACCCGCAGCGCCTTCGGCACCGCGTGCGTGATGAACAGGATGGTCACCTTGCCCTTGAGCTCGTTGACCGTCCGGGCGATCTGTTCGGCGGTCTCGGCGTCGAGGTGGCTGGTGGCCTCGTCGAAGATCAGGATCTTGGGCTGCTTGAGCAGGGCCCGGGCGATGGCCAAGCGCTGGCGCTGGCCGCCGGACAGGCCGGTGCCGTGCTCGCCGAGCTCGGTCTGGTAGCCCTCGGGCAGGGCCTCGATGGTCTCGTGGATGCCGGCCATGCGGGCGGCGGCCACGGCCTGCTCGAAGGTCGCGTGCGGATTGCCGGCGGTGAGGTTGTCGTGGACGGTGCCGGAGAACAGCATCGTCTCCTGGGGCACCACCCCGAACAGGGCGCGCAGCTCGTTGGCGGCCAGGTGGCGGATGTCGTGGCCGTCGATGCGGATGCGACCGGCGCTAGGGCGGTAGAAGCCGAGCAGCAGCTTGGCCAGGGTGCTCTTGCCGGTACCCGACGGCCCCATGACGGCGGCACAGGTGCCGGCGGGGATCGCCACGTCCAGGTCCTCGTAGAGCAGGGGCTGGTCGTCGTCGTAGCGGAAGGCCAGGCCCTCGATGTCGATGCCGCCCTTGTGGTCCTGGGTGCGGGCGGGCACGGCGCGGTAGGGCTCGCGCGGGGCGTCCATGATGTCGCCCAGGCGCTTGACGGCGATGTCGGCCTGCTGGAACTCCTGCCACAGGCTCACCAGCCGCAGCACCGGCTGCGACAGGCGGCTGGCGAACATGTTGAAGGCCACCAGCATGCCCACGGTGAAGTCGGGCCGCTGCATGACGGTGTAGGCGCCGATGCACAGCACGGCCAGGGTCATGAGCTGCTCCAGGCCGCCCGCGGCAACGTTGTAGGTGTTGCCCAGGGTGCGGGCGCGGAAGGTGGAGTCCAGGTAGGAGGACAGGTAATCGCCGTAGCGGCGGTTGAGCTGCGGCTCCATCTGCAGCGACTTCACCGTCTCCATGCCGGAGATGTATTCGGTGACGAAGGCCTGGTTGCGGGCGCCGAGCAGGAACTGGCGGTTGAGCCGGCGGCGCAGGACGGGGGTGATGGCGAGGCTGATGATGGCGATTAGGCCCAGGATGGCGACCACGATCAGGGTCAGCGGCAGCGAGTAGTAGACCATCACCGCCAGGAAGACGAACAGGAACGGCAGGTCCAGGAACAGGGCCACCGCGGCGCCCGTTAGGAACTCGCGGATGGTCTGCATGCCCTCGATGCGCGCCACCAGGGTGCCGGTGGGGCGGTGCTCGAAGTAGCGCATGGGCAGCTCGAACAGGTGCGCGAACACCCGCGAGCCCAGCACGGCGTCGATGCGGTTGCCCGTATGGATGATCAGGTACTGGCGCACCCAGGTCATGAGCGAGCTGAAGGCCATGAACATGAACAGGCCCACGGCGATGACGCCGAGGGTGTTCAGGGCCTGGTGAACAATGACCTTGTCGATGATGACCTGGGTGAACAGCGGCGTGGCTAACCCTAAGACCTGGATGAAAAGCGAGGCCAGCAGGATGTCGCGCCAGATGGGCTTGTGGCGCAGCAGCTCGGGGATGAACCAGCGGAAGCCGAAGGGGCGCTGCTTCTCGGCGGCGGGATCGTCGTCGACGGGGGCCTCGGCGGGGCGCAGGACGGCGATGCCGGGATGGAACAGCTGGGAGAAGGCCTCGGGGGCCAAGCGGCGGGGCTCGTCGCTGTCGGGGGCGAAGTAGGTGAGCCCGTTTTCATCCAGGCCGGTGATCAGGGCCGGACGCGCCGGCGGGCCGCGGTTGGCCGGGGCTTCACTGGCTGCATCGCCCTCTGCGGATACCGGCCCCTCGTCCCGCCGCCCGAGCTCGTCCTCCTCGTCCCGGTCGGCATTGGCCAGGAAAACCAGGCAGGGCAGCTGCGTGGCCTGCGGACCCCGTTGGCCCGCATCCGCCTGGACGGCCTCGATACCGTAGTCGTCCAGGGCCGCCAACAGCTCGGCGCGGCCAAACGGCGGCGGGAAACGCTCGAGGGCCAGATCCGCGTCGAACGGGATCCGGTTCAGATGAGCGGCGCTGGCGAGCGCCCAGAAGAAGTCCTGGCGGGATAATGCGCGTTCGGACTGCTGCATGCCCGTACCGGCAGCCTCGGCCTGAGCCTTGGCTGCCGCCCCCCCTTTTCTGCCCGAGCTTCCAGGCAAAAGGAGGTGACGCATTTTGTCAAGTCTAAGGCGATGAGGAAGGCCACGAAAAAACCCCGGCCTGAATCAGGCCGGGGCTTCGGACTTATGGCGTCCCCAGGGGGACTCGAACCCCCGTCTTCGGCGTGAAAGGCCGATGTCCTGGACCGCTAGACGATGGGGACGCAAAGCGAGGCGTATTGAATCAAATCCCCCGGGACCGGTCAATCGCGGCCCCTATCCCCGGGCGGTTGTAACGGCTATCCTTGGGCGCCGCCGTTGGCGGAGCCAAAGGCCCACCCCGGGGACCGCACACCCATGCCGAATTCCGATATCGCCCGGCGCCTGTTCGCCTGGGCCCAGTACCCCCTGCCCCACCACGCCCTGTCGCGCCTGGTGGGACTGGCCACGCGCAGCCGCCGGAGCTGGGTGCGGGGGCCCCTCATCCGTTGGTTCGTGCGCCGCTACGGCGTCGACCTGGGCGAGGCGGCGGAGCCGGATCCGGCGGCCTATGCCGATTTCCAGGCCTTCTTCACGCGCGCCCTGCGCCCCGGCGCCCGCCCCGTCTGCGGGCAGGAGGACGGAATCGCCTGTCCCGCCGACGGCACCCTGAGCCAGCTGGGCACCCTGGAGGGCGGCCGGCTGGTGCAGGCCAAGGGGCGGACGTTCGGCGCCGCCGCCCTGCTGGGCGGCTCGGAGGAGCGGGCGGCGCCGTTCCGGGACGGCGCCTTCGCCACCGTCTACCTGGCGCCGCGCGACTACCACCGGGTGCACATGCCGGTGGCCGGCACCCTGCGCGAGATGGTGCACGTGCCGGGGCGGGCGTTCTCGGTGAATCCGGCCACCACCGCCCATGTGCCGGGCCTGTTCGCCCGCAACGAGCGGGTGGCGGCGATCTTCGACACGGCGGCCGGGCCCATGGCCGTGGTGCTGGTGGGGGCCATGCTGGTGGCCACCATCGATACCCGCTGGGCGGGCACGGTGACCCCGCCCGCCGGACGCCGGGTCCAGCGGTGGGCCTATCCGGAGGGGGGAAGCACGGCGGTGGTGCTGGGGCGCGGGGAAGAGATGGGGCGCTTCAACCTGGGCTCGACGGCCATCGTCCTGTTCGCACGGGAACGGGCGGCCTGGGACGCCGGTCTCACGCCCGGGCAGCCGGTGCGCATGGGCCAGTGTCTGGGCCGGCTGGACGGCCGCGGCTGAGCGCGCGGCCCTACTGGCTGCCGCGGTTCTGGGCCCGCATCTGCTTCAGGAAGATCAGGATGGCCTTGCGGTTGGAGGCCTTCTGCATGACCTTCAGCTTGGGCATGTCCAGGGGGTAGTCGTCGGAGATCTGCCGGGCGTAGGAATCGCCGCCCTCCTGCATCTTCTTCGGGTTCTCCAGCCACTTCATCAGCCAATCCTCCGAGGGCACGCGATCGAGCACGCCGGCGAGGCCGGGTCCGGAGGGCTGGTCCTTGTCCTGCAGGGTGTGGCACTGGACGCAGACCTTGAAGAAGATCTTCTGGCCCTTGGCGGCCAGGGCCATGGACTGGGCCCGGGCGTCGGAGGCGGCGCCGGCGGCCAGCAGCAGGAACAGGGACAGCACGAACAAATACGGAGACTTCCGGGAGTGGGGGGACCGGTCGTCCATGTAATCGGCTCCTCGTTGGGGCCTTGCCTGGCGCCGCTTGGACGCCGACCCGAGGTTGAAGCGCATTCGCGCGAGAAGCTACGCTATAACTGTAAGACGCGATCTATCGAGGATCAAATGGCCGACGAGCAGAATCCGCATTCCCAGGACAAAAACCAAGCCCCCCGCGACAAGGGCGAGATCCATCAGGGCCCCGATTCCACCTCGCCCTATCCGGTGGAGCGTGGCGCGCCGGCTTTCAATCTCGTGGACACCGCCCAGGAGATCGAGAAGGCCGACCAGATGGTCAACACCCGGGTCAGCGGCAAGCTCAAGGTCATCGCCGACCAGATCAAGGCGCTGCAGGCGGAGGCCGAGGAGATCATGTCCAGCGCCCAGCAGGACATGGAGCTCCACAACGCCAAGTGCAACTTCCAGCGCCAGCCGGGGAAAATATACCATCTCTACGAGAAAGAGGACGGCTCCCTCTATTTCTCCATGCTTTCGGCCGACGACTGGAACGGCAATCCGCCGGATACCTTCCGCGGCTCCTATCGCCTGGAGCCGGACTACTCCTGGACCCCGGCCGAAAAGATGGACGAGCCGGACGACACCCAGGCCCTGGTGCAGCAGCTGCTGGAAAATCGCGGCCTCGACCAGTAGGCCCGCGCCCGCCCGCACGCAGGCCCGGGCCTAGGCCCGGGCCTGCGTGCGTTGCCCCCCGCCATCGGGGAATCCGGTAGCCACACCGGTGGCGCGCATCACGGCCAGCCCGGCCAGCGCCATGCCGGCCGCCACCCAGAAGGTGGCCGGGCCGCCGATGCGCTCCCATAGCACGCCGGACAGCAGCGATCCTACCCCACCGCCGAAGCCGAACGCCAGGCTTGAATACAGCGCGAAGCCCGAGGAGCGCTGGGCGCCGGGAAACAGGTCGTGGGTATGGCGGGCGGCGGCCGCGTGGAAGGTGGCGAAGGTGGCGGCGTGCAGGGTCTGCGCCAGCAGCAGCCAGCCCAGCCAGTCGGTGGCGCCGATGGTCCACCAGCGCAGGGCCGCCAGCACCAGGCTTCCCGCCAGCATGCTGCGTACCCCGAAGCGGTTCACCAGCTGGTCGGTGTAGACGAACACCGCCACCTCCGCCGCCACCCCCAGGCCCCACAGCAGGCCGATGGCCAGTCCCGAGTAGCCGTGCGCGGCCAAGAGGATGGAGAAGAACCCGTAGTAGGCGCCGTGGCTGGCCTGCATCAGGAAGGTGGTGGCGAAGAAGCCCCACACCGGCCGCCGGCGCAGGGTGCCCAGCAGGGAGCCGCCGTGCCGGGAGGCATGGGCATGGCCCGGCTCCGGCACCAGCCACGCGAACAGCAAGACGGCCGCGAGCAGGGCGACGAGGGCATCCAGCAGGCGCGCCATGCCCAACCGGTCCAGCAGCGGGCCCAGCCCCACCGCGGTGGCGATAAAGCCCACCGAGCCCCACAGCCGCAGCCGGCCGTAGTGGGTGCGGTAACGCTGCACCAGGTCCCACACCGCCCCTTCCACCAGCGGCAGGGGGCCGGCCTGGAAGAAGGCGAATGCCGCCACCACCGGCAGCATGGCCCAGAAGGAGGTCAGCCCGTACAGCGGCAGGAAGGCCAGCAGGGCGCCCAGCGCGGTGACCCGCGCCACCGCCATGCGCCGCCCGCTGCGGTCGGCCAGCGGCCCCCACACGTTGGGGGCGAAGATCTTGGTGACCTGGATCGCAGCCACCAGGACGCCGATCTCCACCGCCGCCAGGCCCAGCGACTGCAGGTAGAGCCCCCAGTACGGCATGATGCCGCCCAGGGTGGCGAAGTAGACGAAGTAGAAGCCGCCGAAGCGGCTCAGGCCGGTCGGGGTCGCGGCGGCGGGGTCGGCTGCCACCGGGGGCTCCTTCGGTTCGGGGCGGGCTTGGCGGCGGTCAGTCCCCTTCGCTCCACGCCGGGCCGCGCACGCCGTTCTGGCCGCGGTCGCGCAGGAAGTGGTCCATGAGGGTGAGCGCGGTCATGGCCTCGACGATGGGAACGGCGCGGATGCCCACGCAGGGGTCGTGGCGTCCCTTGGTGGCGATCGCCACCTCGTTGCCGTGGACGTCCCGGCTCTTGCGCGGCGTGGTGATGCTGGAGGTGGGCTTGACGGCGATCCGGGCCACCAGCGGCTGGCCGCTGGAGATGCCGCCGAGGACGCCGCCGGCGTGGTTGGACAGGAAGCCGG
>DATFLG010000067.1:0-8097 GCA_035267985.1 Gammaproteobacteria bacterium
ACCAGCAGCACTGTGAGGGTGAAGATCTCCGCCGAGTGGGCGGCGGCCACCTCGTGGAACAGGGGTCGCAGGATCCAGCGTCCCACCGCCAAAAGCGCCGCGAAGGCTGCGACGCCCTTGATGAGGGCCCACACCAGCGCGGCGGCAACGCTGCGCTCTTCGGGCGCCCCGACGGTGGTGATGACTACCAGAAACGGGATCACCGCCAGGTCCTGGAACAGCAGCACTCCCACCGCGATGCGCCCGTGCAGGGCGTTGAGCTCGACCTCCTCGGTGAGCTGCTTGATGACGATGGCGGTGGAGGACACGGCAAACACCGCCCCGGCAATGAAGGCCGCCACCGGGGGCAGGCCGGCCGCCCAGGCCGCGGTGCCCGCCACCGCCAGGGTGACCAGCACCTGGCTGCCGCCCAGGCCGAACACCAGCCCCTTCATGGCCAGCAGATAGGGCAGGGAGAACTCCAGGCCCACGGTGAACAGCAGGAACACCACGCCGAACTCGGCGAGGAAGTGGGTGGTCTCGGAGTCCTGGAGCACGCCCAGGACATGGGGCCCCAGCACCACGCCCACCGCGATATAGGAAATCACCGGTGGCAGGCGCAGCCGCCGGAATACCGCGACGGCCAGCACGGAGGCGGCGAGGATGGCCAGTACGTCCTGTAACACGCCATGTCCCATGGCGCCAGATTGGCCGGTTGCACAGGGCAAGGCAAGAGCCTTGCGCGGCTCTTAACAAGGCCGGCGTCGGTGGGGTAAGGTGGGCTCAGCCCTCTCTCGAGATCCCGCGCCGATGCGATGCAGGCGAACGCCGTCCGGTGAGCGACAAGGCAGGGGAGGAAACCGGGCCCTCCCCGCGGCTCACGGGGGATCTTGAGAAAGATTCTACCCATGCCGGAAGCCGATCAGTGACCCGACAGCTGCTCGCCCTGCTCGGCGCGCTGCGTGACAGCGCCCGGGATCTGCTTCCCATCGTGCTGGTCATCGTCTTCTTTCAGCTGGCCGTGCTGCGCCAGCCCCTGCAGGGCCTGGACAGCCTGCTGGGCGGGGTGGTGCTGGTGGTGCTGGGGCTGACCCTGTTCGTGCGCGGCCTGGAGATGGGCCTGTTTCCCATCGGCGAAGCCATGGCCTACGCCTTCGCGCGCAAGGGCAGCCTGGGGTGGCTGCTGGCTTTCGCGTTCGCCCTGGGTTTCGGCACCACGGTGGCCGAACCCGCCCTGATCGCGGTGGTGGACGAGGCGGCCAAGGTCGCCGCCCAGGGGGGTGTGATCGCGCCTGACGCGGCCTCCCGGGCCGCCTATGCCCTGGGCCTGCGCCTGACCGTGGCGCTGTCGGTGGGTATCGCCATCGTGGTGGGGGTGCTGCGCATCCTCAAGGGGTGGCCCCTGCACTGGCTGATCATCGGCGGTTATCTGGGAGTGGTGATCATGACCGCCTTCGCCCCCAAGGAGATCATCGGCATCGCCTACGACTCCGGGGGCGTGACCACCTCCACCATTACGGTCCCCCTGGTGACGGCCCTGGGCGTGGGCCTGGCCATGTCCATCAAGGGCCGCAATCCCATGGTGGACGGTTTCGGGCTGATCGCCTTCGCCTCCCTGCTGCCCATGATCTTCGTGATGGGCTATGGCATGGTGGTCGGGTGAGCGCCGGTCTGTTGTCGGTGGTCGGGGGGACGCTGCGGGACGTGCTGCCCATTGCGGCCATACTGCTGGGCTTCCAGTGGCTGGTGATCCGCCGGCCCGTGCCCAACCTCAGGCGGGTGCTGATGGGCTTCGTGTACGTGGTGCTGGGTCTGGCCCTGTTCCTGCAAGGGCTGGAGCAGGCCCTGTTTCCCCTGGGCAAGCTCATGGCCCGCCAGCTCACCGCGCCGGAGTTCATCCTCCACGGCGCCGCTCACGGCCTGGCGGCAGCGGGCTGGCAGGACTATATGTGGGTGTATGCGTTCGCCGGCGCCATCGGTTTTTCCACCACCATTGCCGAGCCGTCGCTCATCGCCGTGGCCATCAAGGCCCGGGACGTCTCCGGGGGCGCCATCAGCGTGTGGGGCCTGCGGGTGGCGGTGGCCGTCGGCGTCGGGCTGGGCATCGCCCTGGGGGCGTTCCGCATCATCACCGGGACCCCCCTGCACTATTACATCATGGCCGGTTATATACTGGTGATGGCACAGACGGCTTTTGCGCCCCGGATGATCGTGCCTCTGGCCTACGACTCCGGAGGGGTGACCACCTCGACGGTGACCGTACCCCTGGTGACGGCCCTGGGGCTGGGGCTGGCCGGCACCGTGCCGGGGCGCAGCGTGCTGCTGGACGGATTCGGACTGATCGCCTTTGCCAGCCTGTTTCCCATGATCACCGTCCTGGGTTATGCCCAGCTCAGCGAGTGGCGCGCACGCCGTGCCCGGCGGCGCGCGCAGTGAACGTACCGGAACCCGAGGAGGGCTCATGCACTTCAAGCTGATCATCGCCCTGGTGGAGGACGACAAGACCGAGGCCGTGCTGGATGCGGCCCGCAAGGCGGGGGCCACCGGCGCCACGGTGATCAACCAGGCCCGGGGCGAGGGATTGAACGAGACCAAGACCTTCTTCGGCCTGAGCCTGGAAACCCAGCGGGACGTGCTGCTGTTTCTGGTCGAGGAGCATCTGAGCCGGGCCATACTGGAGACCGTCAATGAGGTGGGCGAATTCGAGAGTAAGCCGGGCACCGGCATTGCCTTCCAGGTGGATGTGGAGGATGCCGTGGGCGTCACCCAGCAGATCCGTCGTCTGAGCGAGGTCGTGGAGGACAAGCTATGAGCGACCGCAAGCTGATCCGCGTGCGGGACGTGATGAAGCACCAGTTCGACATGGTGGACGGCATGTCCACGGTGGCCGACGCGCTGGCCCACATGGAGCATGTGGAGACCAAGGCATTGATCGTGGACAAGCGTCACGAGGACGACGAATACGGAATGCTGCTGATCTCCGATGTGGCCCGCCTGGTGCTGGCCCGGGACAAGGCGCCGGAGCGGGTGAACGTCTACGAAGTCATGGCCAAACCCGTGGTGAGCGTCGACCCGGCCATGGATATTCGTTACTGCGCGCGGCTTTTCGAACAGTTCAACCTGTCCCGGGCGCCGGTGGTGGACAACGGCAAGGTGATCGGCATCGTCAGTTTCACCGACATGGTGCTGAAGGGCCTGTGCCGGCTTCGATGACGGGGAAAATGGGGTCAGCGAAAATGGGGTCGCGAAAATGGGGTCAGAGCACAGTTTCCACTAATGTGCTAGACCATGTACGGAATAGAGGTAGCTTTCCGTTTCTGCCCGGGTCCCGGTTTGTGCCCGGGACCGAGTGGCCGCGTCCGGCCCCTACCTGCCACCCCGGTGCGCCGTCTCACAGGCTGTCGAACGTCTTGGTGCTGAGGCGCCGTTTGTGCCGACTGCGGCAGCAGACCCCCTTTTTTCTTTTCCCGGTTCGGTGTTCTGTCTATTCTCAGCCACCTGGAGTGGCTTCATAGAATGCCGTCAGATTTTCGTTCTCGATGGACGGGTCTCGCTCACACCTTAATACAATATTGCTATTGGGGTAGTAGGAAGAGAAGGCCTTGCCGACCAGTTTCTTGGCGAAGCGTCGCAAGGGGTTCGTCATGATGGCTGATTCGATGACTTTAAAGCCGAAATATTGAAGGTTCTCGTGCAAGGCTTTCTCGTTGAAAAAAGCGCAGGAATTCGCGCCGCGCCCCTTGTATGGCGTGTCGCTCGGACTTGGACAATACAGTGACGCTCTGGAATTGAAGTCGTCGAATATACATGTTTCAAGAATCAAGCTGCCGCCGTTTTTTGCGAGATCACGTACAACCTTGAGGGCGCTGAAAGGATATTTTAAGTGATACAGGACCCCGGCAAAAATAACGAGATCAAACTTGCCATGCGCGTCGCTGCTCAGGTCGAGCGCGTTGAGGTGTAGTGGCCGTATTTTCGACTCCAGATGCGGGAGAATCACGGTCTCAAGGCATTCAATATTGTGCTTCGTGTGGTCTACTGCAAGGACTGGTTCCGCGCCTCTCTGTTCTGCCGCAAGGGCGAAAAGGCCATTTGCGCAGCCGAGATCTATGACGCTTTTTCCTCTCAAATCCATTGAGCTGATCAAGTCCAGAACTTTTTGTTGCTTTGCGGCGATCGGCAATCCGGGTGTTTTTATGCCGTCTCCGAGATCAACCGTCTGGTAAAAACTGTATTGGGCCAGTTTGCTCTTGAGGGCGTCCTTATCCATCGGAGTAATCCTTTGTCGAAGTGGAGAAATGGGCCGGAGCACGGTTTCCACTAATGCGCTAGATGATGTAATCGATGCTGCGATTCTCCTCTGCTCGTGGTCTTCCCCGCCGCTTCGGCAGTGCCTGTCTATTGGTCATCGTTTCGATCCGGACCTTGAAGCCCTTTCTGCCCAACACCAGTTCCTGATTGAGAGCGTCGCGGATCGCATGGATGTCAACATCACCCAGCTCCCCGCGAAACAGTTCACGGTAACGATACTGGCGTTGCGCATCGGTATCGCCAAGAGACTGATACAATGGATGCTGCGTGACGAGTTGGTTTGGTTGCCCCGCCGCATTGGACCTGTAACTGGACCAGCGATAGTCCCGCGGATGGATTACCATGTTGGCGCGTACCGGATTCAGCTCGATATATCGCATGCAGGTCAACAGGTACGCTTCACTGTCTACTAAGCTTGCCCTGTAACGCCCTTCCCACAGAGTGCCGCTTCGCTGGTGCGTACGGTTGATATAACGCACGTACTTCCGGCCCAGATCCTGCATCAGGTGCATGATGCTGTAGCTCGTGGCCGGCGTCACCAATATATGGACGTGGTTCGTCATCAATACGTACGCGTGAACCGCAGCTTGGTTTTTTTCCGCCGCCTCGCATAAGTCATCCAGATATCGACGATAATCTGCGTCGGTGTAGAAACAGGGCTGGCGGTTGTTGCCCCTCTGGATCACGTGTTGTGGGACGCCCGGCAGGGCGAATCGCGGTTTGCGTGCCATTGTCACCTCCGTGTGCAATGATTTGGTCTGGGGTGGACGCGCGATGGTGCAGGATTCGTATCAGAATAATCTGTGCTCTGACCCCATTTTAAGGGTAGACCAGTCGCAGTCCGGCGAAGATGTGGCGCTTGTCGGGCTCGTAGAAGTTGCGGAAGCTGGGCCGCTTGACGGCGGGGCGGGTGTACCGGCTGGCGCCGCGCAGCACGAAGTGGTTGCCGTCGAACCAGGGGGTGGAGTATTCGGGATAGGGGAAGTGCTCGAAGCCCTCGTAGGGATGGAAGGTGTTGGCGCACCATTCCCAGGCCCGGCCCGTGTGTTCCAGCAGGCCCAGCCTGCAGGCGGCTTCCCACTGGTATTCGTGGGGCAGGCGGGCGCCGGCCCAGGCGGCGTAGGCGGTGGCTTCGAAATGGTTGAGGCCCAGCACCGGCTCGTCCGGCGCCAGGGGGCGGGCGCCGTGCACCCCGACCCCGTACATCCCGACCCCGTACCAGTGGCCGTTGGCGTCCCGGCGCCAGTGGTTGGGCGCCACACAGCCGCTGGCCCGGCGCCAGGCCCACCCGGCCTCGGTCCACCAGCGAGGGTCGTCATAGCCGCCCGCCTCCATGAATCCCAGGTACTCGGCGTTGCTTACCGGCCGGGCGGCGATGTCGAAGGGCGCCAGCTCGGCGTGGTGGGCGGGCAGTTCGTTGTCGAAGGCTTCCGGGCGCTCGCCGCCGATGCGGTAACGGCCGGCGGGAACGCGCCGCGTTGCCCTGGCCGGTGGCTGCCCCTGCAGGGGCTCGGCAATGACCGGCGGCTCCGGGTGTGCGGCCAGGGCCCGTTCGGTGAGCACCATGAGCATGGTTTCGTAATGCTGGCTGTGGTGCTGGAGCAGGAACAGGGGCAGGTAGCCGTCGGCGAACAGCGCGTGGTCGGACAGGGGCGGCTGCAGGTTGGCCAGCCAGTCCCGGTTGAGGGCCTGCAGGGAACGGCTCCATTCCAGCAGCGCGTCCCGGGGCGGCAGCAGCCGGCCCCGCTGGGGCTTGGGGGTATGGGGCGGCGTATACAGCTCGGCCAGCGGTGCGGTGACCCGGTCATCGCCGCCCACCCGCTCGTGCAGCCACAGGCACTCGATGTACACGCAATGACCCAGGTGCCAGCCCAGGGGGCTGAGGTCCGGGTGATGCTGGGCCCGCAGGGCGGGCTCGTCCACGTCCTCGGCCAGGGCGTTGAGCAGGGTGTGGGTGGACTCAAGCGCAGCCAGGGTGGCGCTCCAGCTCATAGGGCCAGCAGCTCCGGGGGCTCCTCGGGGTCCAGGATCAGGATATGGTGTTCGGGCACCGGCTGCCAGAAGCCGGCTTCGGTGAGCCGTTCCGAAGCCAGCAGTTGAGCGCTGGGGAACGCCTCGTCGTCCGTGGTGTAGTACAGGGACGGGCACTCGCTGTTGACGGCATGGCGCAGGGCGTACAGGCGCCCTCCCTCGCTGACCACCACGTTGAGCAGGGCCTTGCCGTCGCCCAGGGCTTCCTCGATACGTCCGGCCAGCTCGGCCAGGGCGCCCTCCAGGCTCAGATCGGCGTCCTCGGCCAGCAGCTGGCGCATCAGGGCGAACAGATATTCGGAATCGGTATTGCCCAGCACCGCCGCCCCCACCTCGGGACTGAGCTGCTCCTGCACCTGGGGGCGCAGTTCCCGGGCGAACTCTTCCACATAGCCGTTGTGCAAATAGATGAGCTCGTCATCCCAGAACGGCTGGGTGTTGGCATGGTTCACCGGGTTGCCGGGGGTGGCGCTGCGCACGGCGGCGAGCCACAGGGGCGCGCTCAGTGCCCGGCTCAGATGGGGCAGATTCACGTCCGACCAGATGGGCAGGGGGCTGGTATACACCGCCGGGCGGCCGTCCGGGGCGAACCATCCGAAGCCGTAGCCGTCGGCATTGAGCCTCGCAAAGCGCAGCTCCCGGGGCGCCGCGGCCTGTTCGACGAGGCTGTGGGGCGGCTCGGTCAGGAAGGCCTGCAGGGAAATATCGGGGCCCAGGTAGGCAGCCAGGCGGCACATGGCGATGGCACTCCGCGCCTTCGAGGCGCGTGCGGACACCCGTCAACGCACCATCAAGTTCCCGGCGCTCAGGTTGCAAGCGGTGTGGCCGATGGTAGCCTATGTCCATCGCCCGGCCAACCAGGCAAGGCTGCCGCGTCCGTCCAGCGTCCGGACGTCGGGGCGGGCGCCAGCCGAGGTTCCCGGTCCAAGGAGGACGCTATGCCCACTGTCGATCATTCCGCCGGACGGCTTCGCGTTCATCCGGTGCCGCCGGCCCGGCCGCTGCCCGATCTGGCCCAGGACGCCCGGGAAGGGCTGCTCAGACGGCCCCGCTCTCTGCCGCCCAAATACTTCTATGACGACCGGGGTTCGCGCCTGTTCGACGCCATCTGCGACACTCCCGAGTACTACCCCACCCGCACCGAGAACGCCCTGCTGGCCCGCCATGCCGGGGAGATCCTGGCCGCCGTGGACCCGGACCATATCGTCGAGTTCGGCAGCGGCACCTCCCGCAAGACCCTGCACCTGCTGGAGGCCTGCGCCGCCGACGGGGCCCGCTCCGGATACTGGCCCCTCGATGTGTGCGAATCCATGCTGCGGGAGACCGGGGAGATCCTGGTGGACCGCTACCAGTGGCTGCAGGTGGACGCGCTGGTGGGGGACTACCTGGGCGGGCTGGATCATCTGCCCCTGCCGGACGGACGGCGGCTTTTCGTGTTCCTGGGGGGCACCATCGGCAACTTCGAGCCCTGGCAGGCCGAGGCCTTTCTGGCGGAGCTGCGCGCGCGCATGAATCCCGGCGACGCCCTGCTGCTGGGGGCCGACCGGGTGAAGGATCCGGCTGTGCTTCATGCGGCCTACAACGATGCCGCCGGCATCACGGCCCGGTTCAACCTGAACGTGCTTCGGGTGCTCAACCGGGAGCTGGCCGCTGATTTCGACGAGTCCGCCTTCCGCCACGAAGCCCGTTACAACCCGGCGCTGCAGCGCATCGAGATGTACCTGGTGGCCCGGCGGCCCCAGCGGGTCATGCTGGAGGCCCTGGAGGCCGAGCTGA
>DATFLG010000068.1:0-7443 GCA_035267985.1 Gammaproteobacteria bacterium
TACACCATATGCAGCTCGTCGCCCCGTTCCAGAGCCCGGCGCAGGGCTGTCTCCAGGGCCAGGCGCTCGTGGGCGCGCTCGCTGAGTTCGCGGGAAAAATACTGGTACCCGCCACGCCCCAGCTCCTTGGCCCGGTACATGGCCGCGTCGGCGTGCTTCATGAGGCTGCCGGCGTCCTCGCCGTCGCCCGGGTACAGACTCACTCCGATGCTGCCGGCCACGAAGATCTCCCGGTCGTGCACATGGAAGGGCTCGGACAGAGCGTGCAGCAGATGCCCGGCCACGGTGGCGGGCAGGTCCGGGTCGCCCACCTCCTCCAGCAGCACCGTGAACTCGTCCCCGCCCAGGCGCGCCAGGGTGTCCTCGGCACGCATGTGTGTCGCCAGGCGCGCGGCCACCTGCACCAGCAGCCGGTCCCCGGCGGCATGGCCCAGGCTGTCGTTGACGTTCTTGAAGTGGTCCAGGTCCAGGAACAACAGCGCCATGGTCCGGCCGCTGCGCCGGGCCTTGGCCATGGCGTGGTCCAGGCGGTCCTTGAGCAGGGCGCGGTTGGGCAGGCCGGTGAGGGGATCGTGGTAGGCCATGTGCTGGAGCTGGCGCTCGATCTGATTGGCCTCGGTGATGTCCTGCACGGTCCCCACCATGCGCCGGGGCGCGCCGGCGTCATCGTAGTGGACCCGGCCCTGCTCACGCACCACCCGCTGGGTACCGTCGGGAAGCAGGATGCGGTGATCCAGGCACCAGGGCGTACCCCGGGTGACCGCCTCGCCGGCGGTCTGCTGGGCCCTGGGCCGGTCATCGGGGTGGACCCGGGCCACCACCGATTCGTAGGTGGGCTCGAAGACCGCAGGGTCCAGCCCGAAGATGCGATACACCTCGTCGGACCACTGCAGGCGATCGGTGGCGATGTCCCAGACAAAGCTGCCGAGGCGCGCGATCTGCTGGGCCTCGGCAAGCTGGGCCTCGCGCTCGGTGAGGGCCCGGTTGGCGGCGGTCAGCTCCGCGGTGCGCGCCTCCACTTTCGCCTCCAGCTCCTCCCGGGCCTGGCGCAGGGCCGTGGTCGCCCCTTCCACTTCCCGCAGCAGACGGTTCGGGTAACGCACCCACAGCCAGGTCAGCGCACCGCCCAGCACCACCAGCAGCGCGCCGGCGGCCCGTAGCCACCGGGTGCCCGGCGCCAGGGGATGCCAGCCACCCCGGGGCACGGCAGCCAGCTCCCAGCTGCCGTTGGGGAAGGTGACCGTGGACACCACCGGGTTCTGGCGCAGCACCGCCGCATCTCCGTATATGAGCCCGCCGGCGCCGCCCGGTCCGTCGCCCCTGCGCAGCGCGTAATCCAGCCAGTTGTCGGGACCGGGTGCCAGTCCGGACTCCTTCAGCAGGATGTCGGTGTCGATCACCACCGTGGCCAGCCCCCAGTAGCGCCCTTTCCCCGGGCGCCCGCGCCCGTCCGGCAGGTGGATGGGGGTGCGGGCCACGAACGCCGGCCCGCCCGGGCTCAGCTTCACCGGACCGGCCACCACCGTCTCGCCGGTGTCCAGTGCGCGCTCCACGGCCGCCCGCTGGCCCGGCAGGGACAGCAGCTTCAGGCCCAGGGCCTGTTGGTCCCCGGCTGCGGGATAGACATGGGTGACGACGGTGTTGCGTGCAAGCAGGATGCTGCGCACGCCGCTCTGGCCGGCCATCAGGCCCCGGGCCAGGGTGTCGAATTGCGATCGGGACAGATCGGGGTGGGTGGAGACGTAACTGACCAGGCCCTGGGTCAGAAACAGCCGGGAGTTCAGCCCGCTCTCCAGATGCGCCCGCACCGAACTCACCCGGTGCAGCACATCCGCCCGTTCCCGGACCTGGAAGCGGCTCTGGATCATCCAGTCAAAGACCGCCACGGACAGTCCGATGACCACCGTGATCAGGAGAGTGGACAGATATTGCGGCAGGGGTCTGCGATACACGGTCACTTCTCCCGGTTGCCCCTCCGGGAGCCCGGCATCACGATTATTTCACCCCCGCAACCGGATGACCACCGGAAATAAAAGGATTTTGGGCCCCGGACGCCGGATCGGGCCTCCCCCGGCGCCGCGTCGGCTATCCTAGTGGGGTCGCTGGCGGAGCCGGGAATCACCAGAAACTCCCGGAGGTTCAACCCATGTGCAAGGCGCTGCCCCGATGGCTCTGGCCTGCCCTCATGCTGCTGCCGGCGGCCGTCTTCGCCGCGGGCATGCACATCATCAAGCTGCCGCCGCCCCGGATGGACGATAGCGGCTTGTGCCTCATGCAGGCCCTGAAGCACCGCCACTCCACCCGGGCCTACAGCGAGCGCCCGTTGCCGCCCCAGGTCCTGTCGGACCTGCTGTGGGCGGCCTTCGGCATCAACCGGCCGGCCAGCGGCGGGCGCACCGCACCTTCGGCCCACGACTGGCAGGAAATCACCATCTATGTGGCCATGGGAGACGGGCTCTACCGCTACGAAGCCAAGCGCCATGCCCTGATCCCGGTCAGCCACCGGGACGTGCGGAAGCTGACGGGCGTACAGGACTTCGTCGCCACCGCCCCCGTCAACCTGATCTACGTGGCGGACTTCGCCCGCATGCAGGGCGCCAGCTACGACGACCGGCGCCTGTACTCGGCGGCGGACACCGGCTTCATCGCCGAGAACGTCTACCTGAGCGCCACGGCCCAGGGTCTGGGCTCAATGGTGCGCGCCACCATGAAGCGGGCCGACCTGGACGAGGCCATGGGGCTGGCCCCCCGGGAGCACATCACCCTCGCTCAGACAGTGGGCTACCCGGCCCACCGGAAAGGGACCGGCAACAAACGACGATGAGGATCATGGGTCCTCGAACCCTTGCCGGTTGTTACGCTGGCGGAAAAAGGACATGCCGGCCACCTTCCGTGGCGCCGGCCATGCGGGGCTGCGTCCCTGCCCAGGCTTCCTGAACTCCCTGCCTGCTACCCTCCCGGCCGCCGGGGGGAGACGGCCGGAGTACACGACGAGAAGAGTGGAAACCGGGGCCCCGGCGGGCGCCGACCCACGGCACCGGAGCGTCGCGTATGGGCTCCAAATCCCTGGAACCCCGCCGGGGGGGACGCCGTGAGCCGACCCCGCCGAGACCTCGTTTCCAACTCGCCCGGAGAAGAGCAATCCCTGTGCCAGTCGAACAAATAGCCGCAATAACAGTGTCTTGAGAAATCCCGCGCGCTCAACGCCCGGTGCGAAGTGTCGCCTGGCGGCGACGGCCATCCCGGCCCAGAGGCGCGATTGCGCTCGTGACGGGCTTGCCGGGCGTCTTGGATCGGCGACAGGGAGGCCAGAGCTCCGGGCCGGCGTCCCGGGCGGCCGTTGCCTGAAGCAGGCCCGGACCACGCGGGATGGAAGCCGGGTCCGGAAACCAGCACCGCGCAAGGCACGGCCGACACGCAAACCCGTCATCCCAGGACGACACGCAACCGGGAGCGGCCTACGCAGCTTGATCGCCCCGCTGCCGGGGATCGGTGGCGCCTTTGACTGATCCCTTGCGTGGGTGCCGTGGATGCCGTGGGTTCCGTGGCGCTTTGTTTCCCGGATTACGCTGGCGCTAATCCGGGCTACGACGGTCCGGCCACGGCGGTGCTGCACGGCTGCGACGAACGGAGCGACGGTAGCCCGGATGGAACGAAGTGGCATCCGGGGTTTCGGCTTTGTTCTTATCCGTGGTTTCCGTGTCTTCCGTGGCGCCTTTGACTGCTCCCTTTCACCGGTTCCATGGCTCCCGCCCTTCCCCGGATTACGCTGGCGCTAATCCGGGCTGCGACTCCTGTATTGACCCTTCCGTGCTTTCCGTGTGTTCCGTGGCGCTTTTTTCCCCTTCCCCGGATTCCGTGGCTCTTTCCTTCTCTTCCCGGAGCTGCGCTATTCCGCGTACCCCGGTCCGGCACTGCGGGAATCCCGCGCGTAGTAGCTCACGTTGCCGATGGGCACCACCACGATACCGCCGGGCGTGACATGAAAACGCCGGGCGTCCGCCTCCCGGTCGAATCCGATCGCCTCGCGGCGTTCAATGACATTGTGGCGGTCCACGATCACCCGGCGCAGGCGCGCCCCGGCCTTGACACGCACATAGTCCATGATGATGCAGTCTTCGAGCTCGGCGCCCTCCTCCACCACCGCTTCCCGGCGCACGATGCAGTCGCGCAGCTTGGCGTCCCGGTGGATGACCGTGGCCGCCCCGAGCAGGCTGTTTTCCACCTGCCCGCCCAGCACCCGGGCCACGGGGCCCTGGTAGTTGCTGGAGAAGATGGGCCACTGGGGATTGAAGGCATCGAACCGCGGCTCACCGCCCAGCACGTCCTTGTGGGTGTCGAAGAACGCATCGATGGTGCCCACATCCCGCCAGTAGGCCGGCTCCTCATGGGCCTTGATGCCGGGGATCTCGTTGGTGGCGAAGTCGTAGGCGTACAGACGGTGGCTGTCCAGCAGGCGCGGCAGGACATGGTGGCCGAAATCCGTCTCCCCGCGCCGGCTGGCCTCCTCCAGGGCCTCCACCAGCACGTCCGACGTGAACAGATAGTTGCCCATGGAGGCATAAGCATATTGCGCGTTCCCCGGCATGGACTGGGGATGCTCGGGCTTTTCCTGGAAGCGGCGGATGCGTCCGTCGGCATCGGTATCGAGCACCCCGAAGCTGGAGGCCTGCTCCAGGGGAACGGGCAGGGCCGCCACGGACACATCGGCGTGGCGCTCCCGGTGGGCCCAGATCATCTGTCGCACGTCCATGCGATAGATATGGTCGGCTCCGAACACCGCCACCAGATCCGGCTGGTACAGGGCAATCAGCCGCAGGCTCTGGTACACCGCGTCCGCCGTACCCCGGAACACGCCTCCCTGCTCGGTCATCTGGGGCGGCACCACGGTCACGAACTGGTCCGGAAACAGAGGCGAGACCACCCAGGCCTTGCGGATATGCTCGATCAATGACTGAGGCTGGTACTGCACCAGCAGGTAGATGGACCGGATACCCGAGTTCACCAGGTTGCTCAGGACGAAATCCACCAGCCGGTAGCGTCCGCCGAAGGGGACCGCCGGCTTGCAGCGGTCGGCGGTGAGGGGGTGAAGCCGGCTGCCCGCCCCGCCGGCCATGACGAATGCAATGACCTTTTCCGACTGGCGCCGTTCCCGCATGCGTGCTCCTTTGGTCGGTCAATGACCCGTCCTGCATCTAGGATAGCTGGTATTGCCGGGACCTGCTTCAGGGTATTAGCAGAGGCTGATTTCGCCTGTGCTGCGAAGTCCGTCCCCGCCGCTAAAGAGGAGGCCGATTCGATCGCCCGGCGATCCGATCACGAAGACCGCGCGGGCGATCGAATCCGCCCCTGTTTTCGCTTCGCCCCTGCATCCTGCATTCCGCGTCCCGCACTTGTCGTTCCGTGCTGTGCGTGTCTTCCGTGGCGCCTCTGATTGAACCCGCCCGTGGATTCCGTGGCTCCGATCTTCCACGGATTCCGCTGCGCTTGATCCGCGCCACAAAGGACGTTACACCGGGTCCTGGTGGATGATGACGTCGGCGTCCGGAAACGCGTCGAGGATCCGCGCCTCCACGGCGTCGGCAATGCGGTGGGCCTCGGACAGGGACAGGCTGGCGTCCAGCTCCAGGTGCAGCTGAATGATCTTCTGGCGGCCAGACTGGCGGGTGCGCAATCCGTGCACGCCCTTCACCTGCTGCTCGCGCCCGGCCAGCTCCTTGATGCGCTGGCGCTCCCCGGCGGGCAGCTCCCGGTCCAGGAGCACGTGGAACGCATCCCGGCCGATGCGCCAGGCGCTGGCCAGGATATACAGGGAAATGGCAATGGCGAACCAGGCGTCCACCCCGGTCCATCCGAATGCCCGGGTCAGCACCAGGGCGAGGATCACGCTGGCACCGGTGGCCACGTCGGTGGCGTAGTGCAGGGCGTCGGCCCGGATGGCGGTGGAGCCGGTGCGGGCGATGACCCGGCGCTGCACCACCAGCAGCCCGAGGGTGACGACGATGGAGAACACCATGACCGCGACGCCCAGCCCGATCTGCTCCAATCCACGGGGGTGGCGCAGCCGGTCCACGGCCTCCAGGATCAGGAATACCGCCGAGCCGGCGATGAAGGTGGCCTGGGCCAGTCCCGCCAGGGCCTCGGCCTTGCCGTGGCCGAACCGGTGCTCGGCGTCGGCGGGCATGAGGGAGTAGCGAACCGCCACCAGGTTGACCAGGGAAGCGCCCACGTCCATGAGTGAATCCACCAGGGAGGCGAGCACGCTCATGGAACCGGTGACCAGCCAGGCGAACAGCTTGGCGGCAATCAGCACTGCCGCCGTGGCCACCGATGCATAGGTGCCCAGGCGCAGCAGTCTGGCCGATGAAGGTTCGCTCGCCATCAGGCTGGGGTCGCGGCCGGAAGGGGCTCTGTGAGGCTTATGGTGGACGAGGCGGCAGACGGGGACAACCGCTGCGCTTCCGGGACCCTGTCTCAGCGATAAGCGAAGACTTCCACTTCGTCGGCGCCCCAGGTGCCCAGCTCGGTGCGCCGCCGATCGGTCTCCTCCCGGCTGCCGCAGCGCAGGAGCACCACGTAATGGCCCTGGTCGATGGCTTCGTGGTAGTGATGCAGGCGTTCCTCGGGCACGCCCATGCGGTGCAGAGCCACCGCCACCTGGGACAGGGCCGCCGCCCCGGCCATGGCGCTGCCGGCGACGGCCGCGCCGGTGGCGCCGCCGACCAGGGCTTCCACGATGGGGCCGACCGCCATCACCGCACCCAGCCCCGGGACCACGAACATGCCGGCCGCGCTGGCCAGCAGGCCCCAGAGCCCGCCCCAGAACGCGCCATGCCCTGCCCAGGCCTTCATGCGCTCGCCGACACCCTGGTAATAGATGCCCAGCACATCGTCGCCGGAGGATTCGTGCTTGCCCAGCAGGGAAAGCTGGTCGGCCGGGAAGTCCCGTTCGATCAGGCGCTCGACGGCCCGGGCGGCCGGCTGCTGGTCCCGGAAGACCGCGATCAGCAGCTGACGGTCTTCACGGGCAGGTTCGTTGGCTTCCATGGCGTCTCGCTCCTGGATGATGAACGGTCAGTCTGCCCTCGGGCACCCGGCACCGCCTTGACGGGCGTCAATGGAACCGCGCCTGGCCCGGCCGCCGCAGCCCGGTGAGATGCCTGCGGAAGCGGCCAAACGAAAATCAACGGCGCCACGGAAAACACGGACGGAAAAGATTCAAAGCGGGACACCTGCAGGGTGCGCGGCGAAGCGCGTTTTACGGAAGAACGCCCTTCGGTCATTGCGCCCTACGGTTCTGGGCACGGCAGCGCAAACCCTGACAAGGAACGCGTCACGAATTTGAATCCGGGGCGTTCCGCCGGGGCCGCCCCTGCGAATTCACTCTTCCGTAATGGGATGGACTCCCCCTGCTCTTACGGCATCAGATGTGCCAGATTGAAG
>DATFLG010000069.1:0-2476 GCA_035267985.1 Gammaproteobacteria bacterium
GCACGTCGGCGGGCCGCAGGGCGAAAATGCCCACCGTCACCACACCCGCGATGCAGTTCAGCTCCGCCTCCAGCTTGGGCGGGTCCATGATCTCGAGGTTGTGCACGTCCAGGATCACGTTGCCGTTGTCGGTGGTGAACCCCTCCCGCAGCACCGGTTTGCCGCCATGCCTGACCAGCTGGCGGGCCACGTAGCTGCGGGCCATGGGGATCACCTCCACCGGCAGCGGGAAGTCGCCCAGGATCTTCACCAGTTTGGAGTCATCGGCGATGCACACGAACCTGCGGCTGGCCGCGGCAACGATCTTCTCCCGGGTCAGGGCGCCGCCGCCTCCCTTGATGAGATGCAGGTTGTGGGTGGCCTCGTCGGCTCCGTCGATGTAGACGGAAACCTCGTCCACGTTGTTGAGGTCGAGCACCGGGATGCCGTGGCCCTTGAGCCGTTCGGCCGATGCCTGGGAGCTGGCGACCGTCCCCTCGATCCGGTGCTTGATGCCCGCCAGGTAGTCAATGAAGTGGTTGGCGGTCGAGCCGGTACCCACCCCCACCACGGTGCCGGTTTCCACATACTCCAGCGCCGCCTTGGCGACCTGCTTCTTCAGCTCATCCTGGTTCATCTGTCCATACTCCAGCCGTTGTTTGATGAAATGATACCGAGGGAGCCGCGAGAAGTCATGACACCGGCTAGGAAACCCGTTGTGAAACTGATACTTTAGAGGCCATGCCCAACTACCTGAAGATGATTCTCAATGCGCGGGTGTACGATGTGGCCCGCGAGACCCCCCTGGAAGAGGCGAAGGTGCTCAGCGGCCGGCTGGGGAACCGGGTCTGGCTCAAGCGTGAAGATCTGCAGCCGGTGTTCTCCTTCAAGCTGCGGGGCGCCTACAACAAGATCATCAACCTGTCCGACGAAGCCTGCCAGAAGGGCATTATCGCCGCCTCGGCCGGCAACCACGCCCAGGGGGTCGCCCTGGCGGCCCGGCGCCGCGGCCTCAAGGCCCTCATTGTCATGCCGCGCACCACGCCTCCCATCAAGGTCTCCGCCGTGCGCAGCCTGGGGGCGCGCACCGTGCTCCACGGGGATTCCTACGATGAAGCCTCGACCCACGCAAAGGAACTGGTGGAGCAGCGGGGCATGACCTTCATCCATCCCTACGACGACCCGGAGGTGATCGCGGGCCAGGGCACCGTGGGGATGGAGGTCCTGCGCCAGCATGGCGGCGCCCTGCACGCCATCTTCGTGCCGGTGGGGGGCGGGGGGCTGATCAGCGGCATCGCCGCCTACGTCAAGCAGCTTCGGCCCGAGATCAAGGTCATCGGGGTGGAGCCCGACGACGCCCCCAGCATGCAGCAGGCCCTCGCCCGGGGGCGGCGGGTGACCCTCAAGCAGGTGGGCATCTTCGTGGACGGGGTGGCGGTGCGCCAGGTGGGCAAGGAGCCGTTCCGCATCGCCCGCCAGTTCGTGGACGAGGTGGTCGTGGTGAGCAGCGACGCCGTGTGCGCCGCCATCAAGGACATTTTCGACGACACCCGCTCCATTGTGGAGCCGGCAGGCGCCCTGGCGGTGGCCGGCCTGAAGGCCTACGTGGAGCGTACCGGCCTGCAGGACGCCGACATGGTGGCGATCAACAGCGGCGCCAACATCAACTTCGACCGCCTGCGCCACGTGGCCGAGCGCGCAGAGGTGGGCGAGCGGCGCGAGGCCCTGCTGGCGGTCACCATCCCGGAGCGCCCCGGCAGCTTCCGGCGCTTCTGCCGGGCCCTGGGCAAGCGCAGCATCACCGAATTCAACTACCGCTACTCCGACTCGGCCCAGGCCCATGTCTTCGCCGGCATCGATCTCAACGACGGCGACGCCGAGCGCGAAAGCGTGATCGAGGAGCTGCGCGGCCTGGATTACCCGGTGCTGGACATTACCGACAACGAGATGGCCAAGCTCCATGTGCGCCACATGGTGGGCGGTCACGCCCCCGGCGTGCAGGACGAGATCATCTACCGGTTCGAGTTCCCGGAGCGCCCGGGGGCCCTGCTGCGCTTTCTCACCCGCATGGGCGAGCGCTGGAACATCAGCCTGTTCCATTACCGCAACCACGGGGCCGCCTACGGCCGGGTTCTGGTGGGCATCCAGGTGGCGCCCGCCGACCGAAAGCGGTTCCGGGAATTTCTCGACTCCCTGGGTTACCCCTACTGGGACGAGACCGCCAACTCCGCCTACAGCCTGTTCCTGGGCCAGAACTGACGCCGGCCAGCGGGCCTCTGCCCCGCGCAGAGGGCCCCGGCCCGGGGGCTGTCTCCCGACTTCGCGACGCTTCACCCGGGCGCTCAGGTCCGGGCACGCGGCGTCGGTGAACGCCGGGAGACTGCCCGGATGGAACAGGGGGGAACCCGATCTTTTGATCTCTTCCTGTCCGTGGCTTCCGCGGTTCTTTCTTACCCGGATTGCGCTGCGCTTCATCCGGGCTGCGACGGCCCGGCTC
>DATFLG010000070.1:0-6141 GCA_035267985.1 Gammaproteobacteria bacterium
ACCTGCAGGATCGACGCGGCCCTGTGCACCCGTTCGCGGATGGCCTGCCGGCCGTGCCTGGCCAGCTTCAGGCCGAACGCCATGTTGTCGTACACCGTCATATGGGGATACAGGGCGTAGGACTGAAAGACCATGGCAATGCCGCGCTTGGCCGGCGGCAGGTGATCCACCGCGTCCCCGTCGATCAGCACGCTCCCGGCAGAGGGGTCCTCCAGGCCGGCGATGAGCCGCAGCAGGGTGGACTTGCCGCAGCCGGAGGGCCCCACGAAAACCGTGAAACGGCTGTCCGGGATATCCAGGTCGATGCCCCTGATGACCTCGGTGCCTGCAAACGATTTGCGCAGCCCGCGCAGCGTGACCCCCGCCATCGCTACCCCTTCACCGCGCCGGTGGTGAGTCCCGATACGATCCGGCGCTGGAACACCAGCACCAGCAGGATCAGCGGCACGGTGACGATGACACTGGCCGCCATGATCCGGCCCCAGGGCGACTCGAAGCTGCTGGCCCCGCTGATCAGAGCGATGGCCACCGGAACCGTGCGCATGTCGTTGGTCAGGGTGAAGGTCAGGGCGAACAGGAATTCGTTCCAGGCGGCGATGAACGCCAGCAGCCCGGTGGTGACCATGGCCGGCCCCAGCAGCGGCAGAAACACCCGCGTCATGATCTGCCAGGGCGAGGCGCCGTCCACCATGGCCGCCTCCTCCAGCTCCCTGGGCAGCTCGCGCATGAACGTGGTCAGCACCCACACCGTGAACGGCAGGGTCATGATCAGGTACGAAACGATCAGGCCGGCAAGGTTGTTGTAGAGGCCCAGGGTGCGGATCAGCTCGAACATCCCCGACAGCACCGCCACCTGGGGGAACATGGACACCGCAAGAATCACCATCAGCAGCGTCGAGCGTCCCCGGAACCGGATACGCCCCAGGGCATAGGAAGCGGTCACGGCCAGGACCAGGGAAACGGCCACGGTGGCCGAGGCGACAATCACCGAGTTCAGGATGTTGCGCCCGAAGGGCTGCTGGGTGAAGACCGCCACGTAGTTGCCCCAGGCCGGGCGGGCGGGAATCAGGTTCACGTTGAACAGCGCGCTGCCGGTCTTCAGGGACGACACCACGGCCCAGTAGAAGGGAAACACGGTGTAGAAGACAATGACGCCCACAAGCAGGTAGAAGCCGGTGCGCGCCGCCACACGTCGTATGTTCCGGCCCACGGGCTAATCCTCCAGCCGGATCCGGCTCAGGGTGATGAAAACGACAGTGGTCACGGCGACCACCGCGAACACCAGGGTGGCCGCGGCGGAACCGTAGCCCACGTCCCGGAAATCCACCAGCTGCTGACGGGCATATACCGACATGGACATGGTGCTGCGGCTGTTGGACGTGAGCACGTAGATCAGGTCGAAGACCCGCAGCGCGTCGAGCAGCCTGAATACGGCCGCCACCACCAGGGCCGGGCTGATCAGGGGCAGGGTCACCCGGAAGAACACCTTCGCCGGATGGATGCCATCCACCCTCGCGGCCTCGTAAATCTCCGTGGGAAGCATCTGCAAAGCCGCCAGGGCCAGCAGCGCCACGAACGGCGTGGTCTTCCACACGTCCACGGCGATGACCGCGCCCAGCGCCAGGTGGGGGTCGGCGGTCCAGGCGAGGGGATGGCCGATCAGGCCGGCCGCCGTCAGGACATGGTTGATCACACCATAGAGGTCGTTGTACATCCATCCCCACATCTTGGCGGACACCACCGTGGGGATCGCCCAGGGAATCAGCACCGCCGCCCGCAGCATCCCCCGGCCCCGCATGTGGGCGTTGAGGACCAGGGCCACCGCCACCCCCAGCACCATCTCCAGACTCACTGACACTGCGGCGAAGATCACGGTGTTCCACACCGCCTGCCACCACACCGGGTCCTGCACCAGGGCCCGGAAATTGGCCAGGCCGACGAACCGGTAGGCCTCCAGCGCCCCCAGGTGCGCATCGGTGAAGGAGAAGAAAATGGTGCGCAGCAGCGGATAACCGTCCACCGCCGCGAGCAGCACCAGCATGGGGGCAACAAACAGATAGGCGGCGCGCACCCGCTGGCGGGCCAGCGACGATGGTCGGGCGGGGGGCGGGACCGGAGGTTCGTTGAAGGCCATGGGCCGCTACCGGCGCCATCCCGGGCGGCTCAACCGGTCAAGACGGCCGGCCAGGGACTTGAGGTTGTCCCGGGCACTCCCCTGCCCGGCCAGGGTGAAATGCACGGCATTCCAGAAGTCGCTTGACACCCGGTTGTACTGTCGGCCGGTGACCCGGGAGGGTCGCGCGATGGCGTTGACGAAGCTGTGGTAGAGCTTTGCGTAGACCGGGCTGGCCTTGAGCAGGTCCGGGTCCTGATACAGGGCGCGGTAGGTGGGGTTGTAGCCGCCCTTGAGGGCGCGGCGCTTCTGCTCGCGCTCACTGGTGAGATACCTGACCAGGTCGACGGCCTGCTTCTTCACCTTGGAGTATTTCGATACGGCCAGCTGCCAGCCGCCCAGGGTCGCCACATGCTTTCCGTGGGCGCCGCCCCGGGGGAGCTGCGTCACCCCCACCTTGCCCTTGACGGGGCTGCGCGGGCCGTTGACCAGCGGCCAGGCGTAGGGCCAGTTGCGCATGAACACCGCATGGCCGGACTGGAAGACCCCCCGGGACTGCTCCTCGGCATAGTTGAGCACGCCGGTGGGGGTGATGGTGCCCACCCAGCCCGCCGCCCGCTTCAGAGCCTGCACCGCACGCGGGTTGTCGATGGTGATGCGACCTGCGTCGTTGACGATGGTGCCGCCCCCGTAGCTCGCCACCCATTCCAGGGCATCGCAGGTCAGCCCTTCGTAGGCCCTGCCCTGCCACACATAGCCCCACATGTTCCGGTGGCCCGCGGCACGCTCCTTGTCCTGGATGTCTCTGGCCGTTTCGGTGAGCGCCTTCCAGGTGTCCGGAACGGGCTGGCGGTATTTTTCCAGCAGGTCCTTGCGGTAGTAGAGCAGGCCCGCATCGATATACCAGGGCAGCGCCACCAGGCGCCCGTTGACGGTATCGTTCTTCACCAGCTCGGAGAACTGGGCATCCAGCCGGGACTGGGTCACATAGGGTTTGAGGTCGATGAAGTCGTTCTGCAGGATGCTGGGCCAGATCACGTCGATCTGGAACACGTCGATGGAATCGGAGCCCGCCGACAGCAACTGCTGATACAGCGCCAGGCGATCAGTGCTGGAGTTGGGGGTGGAGACCACCCGCACGGTGTTGCCCGTCTTGCGGGCCCACGCCCGGGCCCCGCTCTTGCACAGCTGCAGCTCGACGCCCACCGCCCCGCAGGAAATGGACACGTTGACGGCGCCGGCGGTGCAGCTGGACAACGTGCCGGCGAGACACACGACAGAACAGACGGCGGACCGCAGATAGCCCATGGCGCCTCCGGTAAAAGGCGGAAAATCCAGGGTGGCTCGGTAGCCTTTTCATTGTGGCATACGAAGATGCCCTGCCTTGAGGTCGCCGCGGGAAGTGGCTCCACCCCTGTCAAAAAGGGGGACTGACCCCTTGTTGGAGAGGCGGCTGAAGGCGCGAGGGCGTCACAATCCGGTCACACCAGGCCCCCGCTGCGGGTGATCCCCGGTGGCAAGCGCCAGAAAACAGGAGTAAAAACGGGAAGTTAAATGGTGGCTACGGGTGGATTCGAACCACCGACCTCAGCATTATGAGTGCCGCGCTCTGACCAACTGAGCTACGTAGCCCCGGGGGACACCGGCCCTGGCGGACCGGCTCGCCGGGAAGGCGAGCCGGTAATTTTGAGGGCCGGCGCAGCGCACGTCAAGCCATGCCGGGCAGATGCCGTGGGGTATACTGTTGCGGACTGCACGCGGTGGTCGGCAGGTGATATAACATGGCCATCCTCCGGGGGCTTTTCTTCGACAGGCGCGTTCTGCGCCGTTTCCTGGTGCTCTTCCTGCCCGTGGCGGTCACGGCGGGGGCCGTTTTCGGGGCATTCCACTACCAGGACATCAAAGGGGAGCACCAGGCCATCAGCCTGCGGGAAACCGCCGGGGTGGATCTGGCCAGGCGGTCCGTAAGCCGTGACTTCGATGCGGTGGTATCGGACCTGCGGGTGCTGGCCGGTCGCACCGATGTGCGGGCCCTGGCCGGCTCACCCCACGACGCCGCCGGCGCCGCCCGGGTCGCCGGCGCCAAGCGGCTGTACGACCAGGTGCGCTACCTGGACGAGCGCGGCCGGGAGGTGGTGCGGGTCGACTACAACTCGGGCCACCCCCGGGTCGTGCCGGCCCGTCAACTCCAGGACAAGTCCGCTCGGTACTACTTCCGGGACGCACGGTCGCTGCCCGCAGGCGGCGTCTACGTGTCGCGGTTCGACCTCAATGTCGAGCGCGGCCGGGTCGAACAGCCCCCCAAGCCCGTGATCCGCTTCGCCACCCCGGTCACCGACCTGCAGGGGCGCAAGCGGGGCGTGCTGGTGCTCAACTACCTGGGTCGACGGCTGATCGACAACCTTCGCCGGGCCCTGGACAGCACGCCGGGCATACCCATGCTGCTCGATGAAGGCGGCTACTGGCTTTACGCGCCTGACGGGGACCTGACCTGGGGGTTCATGCAGGATCACGGCCGGCGCTTCAGCGACCTGTACCCCGGGGCCTGGCGGCAGATATCCGAACAGGATTCGGGCCAGATCACCAACCGCCTCGGCATGTTCTCCTTCGCCACCATCTATCCCCTGTGGGAGGTGGCCGCGTTCCTGGACGGGGACCCTCCGGCCACCGTCCGGGGGCCGCAGGGCCGTACCGCCAACACCCAGTTCTGGAAGATCGTCTCCCACGTGGAACGCGACGCCCTCGGACTGCCCAGTTACCGGCGAGCCGAAACCGGTCTGGTGATCTACCTGATGCTCATCGGCCTGTGGTCGGTGGCCAGCGGCCAGATAGCGCGGCTGCGCGCCCGGGATGAGCGTTCACGGGAGCTGATCGACCGCCTCTCCAGTGTGGTGGAACAGACCAGCGACATCGTCTACATCACCGACCCGGACGGCACGATCGAGTACGTCAATCCCAGCTTCGAGCGCCTCACGGGCTACAGCCGCGATCAGGCGGTGGGGCGCAGCGCGGCCATCCTCAGCGCCGGCGAGCAGGATGCCGAGTACTACCGCAACATGTGGAAGACAATCCGCGCGGGGCAGTCCTTCCAGGACGTGCTGATCAATCACACCCGCAGCGGCGAGGTGTACTACGAGCAGAAGACCATCACCCCGCTCAGGGACACCCGGGGCGTCATCCGCCACTTCGTGTCCACCGGCAAGGACATCACCGAGCAGATGGTCGCCCAGGAGCGGCTCTATCATCTGGCGTTTCACAATCCGCTGACCAACCTGCCCAACCGCAACCTGTTCCGGGACCGGCTGGCGCGGGCGGCGGTTCACGCCAACCGCACCGGGCGCATGGTGGCATTGATGCTGCTGGATCTGGACGAGTTCAAGGCCGTCAACGACAGCCTCGGCCACGAAGCCGGCGACCGGCTCCTGGAGCAGGTTTCCGAAAGGCTGCGGAACTGCGTGCGCGAGACCGACACCGTCGCCCACGTGGGCGGCGACGAATTCGCGCTGATCCTGGAGGACATCGAGCACGGTGAGCAGGCCGTTCGGGTGGCCGAGGAGATCCACCGCCGGTTCACCGAGGGCTTCCGGGTGGAGGGCAGCGAGGTCTTCATCGGGATTGCCGTGGGCATCGTGCTCTATCCGCTGGACGAGACCGGCACGGACAGCCTGATCAGGGCAGCCGACACGGCCATGTACCACGCCAAGGCCCTGGGCCGAAACCGCTACGCCTTCTACTCCGAGGACATGACCCGCAAGGTCAGCGAGCGCCTCCGTATGGAGACCGATCTTCGCCACGCCCTGGAACGCGCGCAGTTCGCGGTTCACTACCAGCCGGTGGTCAGCCTGACCACCGGCCGGATCGATGCCGTGGAGGCCCTGCTGCGCTGGCATCATCCGGAGCGCGGCCTTCTGGATCCGGGGCAGTTCATCCCGGTGCTGGAGGACAGCGGCCTGATCCTGCAGAGCACCGCCTGGCTGCTGCGCGAAGTCTGCAGCCACGCCGCGGCCCTGCGGGCGGCCGGCCACCGG
>DATFLG010000071.1:0-4319 GCA_035267985.1 Gammaproteobacteria bacterium
CGCCCGGATGTGCCGGGGCCGGGCTCACCGGCAGGAGGCAACGCAAGGCTCACGGCCGGAAGGAATGAAACGGGACCCAGCAGGCAAAGGCGCCGTCCTGCATGTTGCCCCGGTCCCGCCGCCCCCCATCCGTTCAGGCCCGGCGCCTGCGCTCCAGGCGGCGGATGAATTCGCGGATGATCAGACGATAGAGTTCGCCCTTCAAGTGGGCATCCTCGACGCCCGCGTCGATATTCGGGTTGTCGTTGACTTCGATGACGTAGACGCCCTGGTCGGTCTGCTTGACGTCCACTCCGTAGAGCCCGTCGCCGATAAGTCGGGCTGCATTCAGGGCCACGGACACCACCTCGGCAGGCGCCTCGCCGACGGGAAAGGTCTTGAAGGCGCCTTCCGTGAACTGGCCACCCGGCCCGTGCTTGACGATCTGCCAGTGTTTCTTGGACATGAAGTACTGGCAGGCATAGAGGGGCTGGTTGTCCAACACCCCGATGCGCCAGTCGAACTCCGTATACATGAACTCCTGGGCGAGGATCAGCTCCGAATCGCGGAACAGGCGGCCGGCCACCTGCTCGAGCTCGCCGCGGTCGGCCGCCCGGGTCACGCCACGGGAGAAAGAGCCGTCCGGCATCTTCAGCACCACCGGGTAGCCCAGGGCGCGTTCCACCGCCCGCAGGTCCGCCTTCCCGGCGATCACCGTTCGCGGGGTGGGTACCCGGTTGGCCCGCAGCAGCTCGGCCAGATAGACCTTGTTGGTACAGCGCAGTATGGAGGTCGGGTCGTCTATCACCACCATTCCGTCGCTTTCGGCCTTCTTGGCGAAGCGGTAGGTGTAGTGATCGATCTGGGTGGTGTCCCGGATGAACAGGGCGTCGTATTCTGCCAGACGCGAGTAATCCCGGCGCTGGATGAGCTCCAAGTCCACGCCCAGCTCGCGCCCCGCCTTGATGAAGCGGCGCAGTGCCCGCGGGTCCGACGGCGGCAAAGGATCGTCGGGATTATGCAGGACCGCCAGGTCGTAGGGCAGCACGGTGCGGCTCCTGGCTGACCGCCAGCGCTTTTTCAGAAAGCGGGAAAGTGATTCGGCAAACGGATCACGCTGGGCGTCTTCGATCTTCCTCAGGGACACCGGACGTATGGACGCGATTCCCCAGCGGCTGTCGTGCTCGAAACGCACGCGCAGCGACGGGCAGGGGAACGTCTCGAACAGGTGGCGCGCCAGCTCCGACAGTGCCTCATCCTCGCAGCGGCCGAAATGGATATGGAGCTCGAAACCGGCGCCGGCCCGCTCCCCATGGCGCCGTTTCAGGCTCCGCTCGATGGTCTCGTCCAGATTGCCGGCTTCCAGGCTGTAAATGGACTTGCGGCTCAGGTCCGTCATGGTCCTGACCGAAGGGATCACCCGGTGGCCGCGGGCTTCGGCCAGCAAAGAGCAGTAGTAACCGACGCTCAGATACTTGTAGCTGCGGCACAGATTGATGACCTGGACGTTGCGCAGCTTGAAATACTGCTCGCCCGCGAGGTAGTCGTCCGCATGCACCACGGTGCACGCGGGCATTTGGAACGGCCAGTCGGAAAGCTTTTCCACCACAATGATCTGACGGGTCATTACCCGGCTCCTTCCTGATCGGTCCGGCCGCGCGGGCGCACCGCCCCCCGCGACCTGATGATCAGCGCAGCCCGTTGGCCGGACTTGCCATAGCGCGCCATGCGTTCGAAGTCCTTCTGGGAAATGGGCATGCTCAGGGAATCCGTGCGGGTCTTCCCCTTGTCGTAGTCCACATAGGGATCGTGTACGTGGACAAAACGCCGATCGAAGCCCGTCACTACGACCCAGTGCGGGGATTTTTCATGGTAAATACGATAGGAGCTGATCAGCACCACGGGAATGCCGCCGGCTTCGAATTCCTCCTTCATATCCGCCAGGCGCAGCGGCTGATAATGCAGAGCAATGGGCAGCTCCCGGACCTCTTCCAGGAAATCGTCCTGAGTGAGGCGGATGACTTCCTTCTTCTCGGCGCTTCTCACCGAATCGATAAACAGCGCGCTTTCATCGTTGACGTACACTTGCACATCGAAGCCCCTGTGGTAGGCCGACAGGGCCAGCCCGTAGGGTCCGCATCCACCATGACCCGAAGTCATGAAGACGGTGGTGGATTCGCGCCACAGACGGATTTCCAGCCGCCGGTCCAAAGCCAGGTCCGGCTGCAGGGCCTTCATGGCCATCATCAGTGAAGCCGGACCGCAGGTGAAATCGAGGGTCTGCTCGTAGTAGGGAACCACCGCCAGATCCGGGCGCAGCCCGGACCCCAGCTGCTTTTCGAACCGCAGCGCCTCCATGTGGTCCTGGTAATAATCCGTGTAGCGCCCGAACTGCCGGTAACCCAGGCGCTTGAACAGGTCGATGGACGAGGGGTTGTCCCGGCGCACCTCCAGGCGCAGGTAGGCGCAGTCGTGCTCCAGGGCGGTCTCCTCGGCGGCGCCCACCAGACGCGCGCCCAGGCCCTGTCCGCGAAAGGACGGGTCCACCGCGATGGAATAGAGCCTTGCCATGGACGTGCCGGAATGGAACAGCACCATGACGTAGCCATGCAGCATCCCGTCACCCTCGTCCACGAGGGTGGCCGCATTGGCCCTGGTCAGCATGTGGCGGAAGCTGCGCCGGGACAGACGGTCGGTCTCGAAGCAGCGGTTCTCGATGCCCACGAGGGCGTCTATGTCCCCGACGGCGGCGGAGCGGATCATGACGGCGTCACCCGGGGCCGCCCGGTCGCGCCGTCCGGGCGCGCGGCAGGCCCGTAAGAACGCCAGCATGCTAGCACGGGATCCGGACCCGCACTATCGCCTCCCGGTCTTGCGCGCCCGACGGGCCGGGGCCAGAATCCGGGCATGAGCCGACCGATACCCGACGTCCTCCGGATGATCGCCGACCTGGTCGCCGCCCCCTCGGTCAGCAGCGTCAACGCCGACTTCGACCAGAGCAATCAGGCGGTGGTGGACCGGCTGGCCCAGTGGGTGGAGGACCTGGGCTGGCGCGTCCAGGTGCTGCCGGTGCCGGATCATCCGGGCAAGAGCAACCTGGTGGCCACCCTGGGCACGGGGGAAGGCGGACTGGTGCTGTCCGGCCACACGGACACCGTGCCCTTCGACGCCGAGGGCTGGTCCCAGGATCCGTTCGCCCTGACTGAGCGGGACGGACGGCTGTACGGTTTGGGTACCTGCGACATGAAGGCGTTCTTCGCCCTGGCCCTGGAGGCAGCGGCGGGGCTGAAGGCGACAGATCTGGCCGAGCCGGTGATCCTGGTGGCCACCGCCGACGAGGAAAGCAGCATGGCCGGCGCGAAGGCTCTGGTTCAGGCCGGCCAGCCCCGGGCGCGCCATGGGGTGATCGGCGAACCCACCGGCCTGACGCCGGTGCGCATGCACAAGGGAATGATGATGGAGGCGATCCGCCTCCACGGCCGGTCGGGACATTCCAGCGACCCCGCGCTGGGGGTCAACGCCCTGGAGGGGATGCACCGGGTCATCGCAGAGGTGCTGGCCTGGCGGGCCGAGCTCCAGGAGCGGCACCGCAATCCCGCTTTCCGGGTGCCGGTGCCCACCCTCAACCTGGGCCACATCCACGGGGGCGACAACCCGAACCGCATCTGCGGAGACTGCGAGCTGCAGATCGACCTGCGCCCGCTGCCGGGCATGGCGCTGGACGAGCTGCGCGAGCAGCTGCGCGAGCGGCTGTCCCGGCTGCTGGCGGACTCGCCCCTGCGCCTGGAGGTCGAACCGCTGTTTCCGGGGCTGCCCGCCATGGAAACGCCCGCCGGCGCGGCCATCGTCCAGGCGGCCGAGGCGCTCACCGGAAGGGCCGCCGAGGCGGCGGCGTTCGGCACCGAGGGGCCCTTCCTGCAGGAGCTGGGCATGGACACCCTGATACTGGGCCCCGGTGACATCGACCAGGCCCACCAGCCCGATGAGTACCTGGCCATGGACCGCATCGCCCCCATGGTGGACCTGATCCGCCAGCTCATCGGGCGGCTGTGCATGAAACAGTAGGGGCACGGCCAGAGTTCTTCGGTGCAATGCGCTGCGCTTCGCGCCCTGGATTTCATTCTGGATCTGCCCGTTCGTGGGTTCCGTGTCTTCCGTGGCGCTTTTGAATCCGCTGTCACGAGCGCCGTGACGCCTGGCGGGCTTGGTACAACCGGCATCGATCACGGTATAGTAGCCGGCGACCACCAGGGTTCGTAAGGATATCGCCGTGCCCGCCAACAAGAACGCCAAAACCTTCGTGGACTGGTTCAGGCTGTCGGCCCCCTACATCAACGCCC
>DATFLG010000072.1:0-3411 GCA_035267985.1 Gammaproteobacteria bacterium
GCCACGCCCTGGAACAGGGGCGGGAGGTGTTCGCGATCCCCGGCTCCATCCACAACCCCCTGGCCCGGGGCTGCCATGCCCTGATCCGCCAGGGCGCGAAGCTGGTGGAAACGGCCGGCGACGTCATCGAGGAGCTTGGAGGGCTGGCCCCGCCACCGTCCCCGCAGGCGGCGTCCGAGGCCCCTCCGGAACCGGAACCAGCATCACAGGAGCAGTTGCAACTGCTTGAAATAATGGGCTTTGAACCCGCCTCCATCGACGAACTGGTAAGCCGCAGCGGATTGACGCCGGAGGCGGTTTCCTCCATGCTCCTGATCCTAGAGTTGCGGGGGTATGTCACCTCCTGCCCAGGCGGGCGTTACGCGCGCGGCGATAAAGAGGCCCCGAGATGAAAGAGAACGTGCTCGATGTCCTGATGTATCTGTTCGAGAACTACTATCTGGACGACGAGACCGAGTTCGATCCGGATCGGGAATCGCTGCACGGAGAGCTCCTGGAAGCCGGCTTCCCCCACGGGGAGATCAACAAGGCTTTCGACTGGCTGGAGGGCCTGTCCGCCCAGCGCGACGATATCGAGGCCGCTCCTGAAGCGGGGCATTCCATCCGCCTGTTCACCGAAGGCGAGTGCGCCCGGCTGGATGTGGAGTCCCGGGGCTTCCTGATGTTCCTCGAGCAGATCGGCATCCTGACCCCCAATAGTCGGGAGCTGGTGATCGACCGTATCATGGCGCTGGGTACCGCCGAGATCGACATCGACCATGTGAAGTGGGTCACATTGATGGTCCTTTTCAACCAGCCGGGTCAGGAAGCCGCCTACGCCTGGATGGAGGATCTGGTGTTCGAAAACCTGACCGGCAGCCTGCACTGAGAGGCTGATCCGGCCGGCACCGCCGACCCTGACTGCCAAGCCCCCACACGGCCGCGGGCACGCCGGCCGCGTCCCGTCCGCCCCGCCCGGCATTACCGTTCCCGGAATGCGGCCTGCCGCGCCGGCCTTGCAAACGGCAACTGCCTACCGGTAAGTTCACCCCCCATGAGCAAGAAGCTGCTGATTGTCGAGTCGCCGGCCAAGGCACGCACCATCAAGAAGTACCTGGGCCGGGATTTCGAGGTGCTGGCCTCCTACGGTCACGTGCGCGACCTGGTGCCCAAGGAGGGGGCGGTGGATCCCGATCACGGCTTCGCCATGAAGTACCAGGTGATCGACAAGAACGCCCGCCATGTGGACGCCATCGCCAAGGCGCTCAAGAAGGCCGAAGCCCTGTATCTGGCCACTGACCCGGACCGCGAGGGCGAGGCCATCTCCTGGCACCTTTACGAGCTGCTGCGCGACCGGGGCCTGCTCAAGGACAAGCCCGTCTACCGCGTCGTTTTCCACGAGATCACCCAGCGGGCCATCCGGGAGGCCATGGACGAGGCCCGGGAGCTGTCCATGGATCTGGTCAACGCCCAGCAGGCCCGGCGGGCCCTGGACTACCTGGTGGGCTTCAACCTCTCCCCCCTGCTGTGGAAGAAGGTCCGCCGGGGCCTGTCCGCGGGCCGGGTGCAGAGCCCGGCGCTGCGCATGATCGTCGAGCGCGAGGAGGAGATCGAGAACTTCGAGCCGCGGGAATACTGGACGGTGGAGGCGGACCTTGAGCGCGACGGGCAGAGCTTCATCGCCAAGCTCACCCACCTGCACGGCAAGAAGCTGGGCCAGTTCAGCATCACCGATTCGGACACCGCCCATCAGGCCCGCAATGAACTGACCGAGGCGGCCGACGGGCGGCTGGTGGTCGCAGAGGTCGAGAAGAAGCAGCGCAAGCGCAATCCGGCCGCCCCGTTCACCACCTCCACGCTGCAACAGGAAGCCTCACGCAAGCTGGGCTTTTCGGCCAACCGCACCATGCGCACCGCCCAGCAGCTCTATGAAGGGATCGACACCGGCGGCGGAGCCGTGGGTCTGATCAGCTACATGCGCACCGATTCGGTGAATCTCGCCCAGGAGGCGGTGGACGCCCTGCGCGGGTTGATCGAGTCCCGTTTCGGTGCCGACAAGCTACCGGCCAAGGCGCGGACGTACAAGACCCGCGCCAAGAATGCCCAGGAGGCCCACGAAGCCATCCGCCCCACGGATCCGGCGGTGCTGCCCGAGAGCCTCAGGGAGCACCTCAGCGCCGATCAGATCAAGCTCTACGAGCTGATCTGGAAGCGCACCGTCGCCTGCCAGATGAAGCATGCCACCATCAACACGGTGAGCGTGGACTTCCGGTGCGGGGAGGGCAACCTGTTCCGGGCCACCGGTTCCACCGTCCTCGATCCGGGGTTCATGGCCGTCTATCAGGAGGGGCGCGACGAAGCCTCCGCAGCCGGCGAGGAATCCCTGCTGCCGCCCCTAGCCGCCGGCGACACGGCCACGCTGCAGCAGATCCGGCCCGAGCAGCATTTCACGGAGCCGCCGCCCCGCTACACCGAGGCGAGCCTGGTCCGGGCCCTGGAGGAGCACGGCATCGGCCGGCCTTCCACCTATGCGGCGATCATCTCCACGCTGCTGCAGCGCGAGTACGTGACCCTGGACAAGCGGCGCTTTCGCCCCACGGATGTGGGCCGGGTGGTGGGCAAATTCCTGGCCAACCACTTCAGCCGGTACGTGGATTATGACTTCACCGCCAAGCTCGAAGACGAGCTCGATGCGGTGTCCCGCGGAGAGGAAGAGTGGATCCCGCTGATGCAGCGGTTCTGGGCCCCTTTCAAGGAGCTGGTCCAGGACAAGGACAAGAGCGTCAGCCGCAGCGATGTCACCACTGAAACCCTGGACGAGGCCTGCCCGAAGTGCGGCAAGCCCCTGACCCTGCGCCTGGGGCGCCGCGGCCGGTTCATCGGCTGCAGCGGCTATCCGGACTGCGACTACACCCGCAACGTGGACGAGGACGCCGAGTCCGCCGAGCCGGAAGTGGTGGAGGGGCGCAGCTGCCCGAAATGCGGCTCCGACCTGATCATCCGCAGCGGCCGCTATGGCAAGTTCATCGGCTGCAGCGGCTATCCGGACTGCCGCTACATCGAGCCCCTGGAGAAGCCCGAGGACACCGGGGTGGAATGCCCCAAGTGCCACAAGGGCACCCTGCTCAAGCGCAAATCCCGCCGCGGAAAGATCTTCTATTCCTGCTCGACCTATCCCACCTGTGACTATGCGGTGTGGAACGAGCCGGTAAAGGAGCCCTGCCCCCGCTGCGGCTGGCCCATCCTCACCATCAAGACCACCAAGCGCCGCGGCACCGAGAAAGTGTGCCCCCAGAAGGACTGCAGCTTCGCCGAGCCCTGCGAGAACCCCGAGCAGGAGACCGACCGTGCGGTCCTGTGATAGGCTCGCACCGGAACCGCTCTGAGGGCCGCCGACTGCGGTCCGGGGCGCCCGATGCGGGAAGCGATAAG
>DATFLG010000073.1:0-3658 GCA_035267985.1 Gammaproteobacteria bacterium
TGGCGGGACCCGGGGACAGGGTCGCCGGGCCGGTCCCCGGGGGTCGGGCCGTTCGCTCGGAGCCCTCGTAGGGGCGGCCGCGGCAGGCTAGAATTGCGACTCTGCTCCTCAACCACCTGCGACCGCCATGGCCGAGAACGAGACCCGGAACGAAGAAGGGACGGCTGCCGGGAAGAACGCCTCCCCGGTCCCCACGGAGGATTGGCAGCGCGACCTTCTCAATCGCCTGCTGTTCGCCACTCTCAATGAGCAGCGCCGTGCCCGGCGCTGGGGCATTTTCTTCAAGAGCCTGCTGTTTCTCTGGCTGTTCGCCCTGCTGTTCGCCATCAGCGCCCAGCGCTTCGGCCCGCAAGCCCTGCACCCGGGCAGGCACACGGCGGTGGTGGACGTGGACGGCATCATCGCCGACGGCGCCCGGGCCAGCGCGGATCGGGTGATCTCCGGTCTGCGTGCGGCATTCGACGACAGCCACACCGCCGGCGTGATCGTGCGGATCAACAGTCCCGGCGGCAGCCCGGTGCAGGCCGGCTATATCAACGACGAGATCCGCCGCCTTCGCAAGCTCCATCCCCGCATACCGGTCTATGCGGTGGTCACCGATATCTGTGCCTCCGGGGGCTATTACGTGGCTGTGGCCACCGACAAGATCTTCGCCGACCAGGCCAGCATCGTCGGCTCCATCGGGGTGCGCATGGACAGCTTCGGGTTCGTGGATGCCCTCAAGAAGCTGGGCGTCGAACGCCGCCTCATCACGGCAGGCGCGCACAAGGGCTTCCTGGACCCTTTCCTGCCGGAGAAGCCGGCGGAGGTGGCCCATGTGAAGCAGATGCTCGAGCAGATCCACCAGCAGTTCATCCAGGCGGTCAAGCGGGGCCGGGGCGACCGGCTGGCGGACGATCCGGACCTGTTCAGTGGGCTGGTCTGGACCGGCGCGGAGGGGGTGAAGCTGGGTCTGGTGGATGCTCTGGGCAGTCCGCGCTATGTGGCCCGGCAGGTGATCGGCGCTCCCCGCATGGTGGACTTCACGCCCCGTCGGGACCTTTTCGAGCGCCTGAGCCGGGAGGTGGGCACCTCCGTGGGGAAAGGCTTTGGCCACTGGCTGGAGCAGGGGCCGGTGCTGCGGTGAGGCGGGGGCGATGGCCCGGCTTCGAACTCCCGCCGGGCTGAGAGCGCAGAGTCGCGGACCTGTCCCAGCCGGTCAACTCCGTTGCCGCGTCACTCTGCACGCCGCATCCTGCCTTCGGCATTGATCCGTCCGTGCTTTGCGCGTCTTCCGTGGCGCCCTTGATCGTCCTCGCCCGGTGATCAGGTGTCGGCGGTGAGCACATCGACGCCGGCCCGGGCCAGCAGGGTGCACAGGGTGATCAGGGGCAGACCCACCAGGGCGGTGGGGTCGTCGCCTTCCATGCGCTCGAACAGGGCAATACCCAACCCTTCGGACTTGAAGCTGCCGGCACAGTTGTAGGGCGTTTCCCGGCGCAGATAATGCTGGATCTGCTCCCCCGTGAGTGTCCGGAACTGCACCCGGAAGGACACCACTTCGGTCCGTGCCGATCCGTCCGTCCCGTCCAGCAGGCACAGGCCGGTCAGGAACTCCACCTCTCGTCCCGACAGCCGGGTGAGCTGTTCCACCGCCCGGCCATGGGTCCCGGGTTTGCCCAGCACGGCGTCTTCCAGCACCGCCACCTGATCCGAGCCGATCACCAGGGCGTCGGGGGCGGCGGTGGCGCCGGCCCGCGCCTTGGCTTCGGCCAGCCGCCCCACCAGGGCTGCGGCCGGCTCCCCGGGCAGGTGCTGCTCGTCCACCTCGGGAGACAGGGTCTCGAAGGGCAGGTCCAGGCGCCCGAGCAGCTCCCGGCGGTAAGGGGAAGTGGACGCCAGTAACAGTCGGCGATGGAAGGCCATAGGGCATGACTCCTGGCACGAACGGTGGAGCAGTATACCGGCGGTGGCAGGACCCTGCAGACGGCGAGCCCCTCTCCGAGTCACATGTCTCGGACTGTAAGGAAATCCTTACGGACAGAGTAAATGACTTTCTTGATTAAAAAGAGTTAATAAGAACAGGAATTAACGACTAAATATCGTTATTGTTCCAGGCGCCATCGTTCAGAGCGTCGACAGAATTTACAATATGCCTGCTGGTCGCCCGGGCCATTGCCCGACGGCTGCGTGCAACTGGTCGATTTAAAATGGGAAACTTGCCGAAGGCCCCGATCTTGCATAAGGTTGTCCACGGATAGGGTCCCGGCGGCGCCGGCGACTCCAGGGGCCATAACAACAACTGGCCCGTCTTGTGGTCATAGGACGGGGGAGGCGTGGATGAACAGGATCAAGTCCGGCAGAGCGGCAGCCGGCCTGGGTATGGTGGTGTTGGCGGCAGCGCTGCCGGCCGGCGCCGCCACGGTCACGGGGTTGACTACCGGCGCCAGCAATCGGACCGTCGGCGATTTCTACCAGGTGCGCTACACCGGTGAGGGCAGCCTGCCCTCCATTACCGCAATCACCTACGATCTGAGCGGCTATGTCCGTGATTTCACGGACGGCTCGGGAGGCACCTACCAGGGCGGCGCGTTCTTCGATTTTGACGGGTATTTCAATTATCAAGGCTCGACGGCGCCGGTGATCGCCCCGGGAAGCGTGTCGCCGTTCCAGGTGGAGCGCTCCGGCACGGCCCTGAACGACGCCTCCCGCTATGCAGGTGCGCCCGATCATCCCACCCAGCTGACGTTCGACTTCGCGCCGGGGGTCTTCCGGCCCGGGGGCAGCTTCACCTTCGCGGCCACCACCGATTACCTGACCACCAATACCAACGGCGGCACCGAGACCAACGGCGCGGACTTCAGTGGCTACGGCACCCTCAGCCCGGCGCCCTTCAGTGTAAAGTTTTCCGACGGATCCGCGGCCTCGGCTCAGTTCGGATGGGTGGATTCCACCACTTCCGAGGCCCGGCTCACGGTCAACCCGGTCCCCCTGCCCGGGGCGGCCTGGCTGATGGGGTCGGGGCTCGTCGGGCTTGCCGGGCTGGCCCGGCGCCGGGCAAAATAGGCAGGCAAGATCGCAGTACGAAGTTGCCCAAAAGGGGGGACGGAAACGGGGCCTTGCGCCCCGTTTCCTTTTTTCCGGCCCGTCTGTGGCGTCAGCCGATCTCGATCAGCGTCTCGTCCGGGTTGACGGTGTCGCCCTTGGCGACCCGCACCGCAGTGACCGTGCCGGCGATGGGTGCCTGAAGCTCGGTTTCCATCTTCATCGCCTCGGTGACCAGCAGGGCATCTCCGGCGGCCACGGTATCGCCTTCCTTCACCAGCACATCGATGATGGTTCCCGGCATGGAAGTGGCCACGTGCCCGGGCTTGCTGGGGCGGGGGCGCTTGCTGCCCTTGACGGCGCGTCCGGCGGTGTCGGCGCTTTCCGTGGCGGGCTCGATCTCCTGCAGGGTTTCCACCAGGATCTCTTCCGGCACCCCGTCGACGGTCATGTAGAACGGGCGGGTGTCCTGCTGGCGGTGTCCGGTGCCGGTGATCTGAATGTGGTAGGTCTCTCCATGCAGGGAGACGTTGAACTCGGTGGGAGCCGGCCCCCCGGTCTCGGCCACCATCCCCACCGGCTCCAGGGGCTCCGGCGTCAGGGCGTCCCTGGCCCGCTGCTCCAGGAAATCGCG
>DATFLG010000074.1:0-4299 GCA_035267985.1 Gammaproteobacteria bacterium
TCCACGATCTCCAGCGGCTCATCCTGCCATGAGCAGGCGAACACCGCCTTGGTCCGCTCGCCGGTAGCCGGATCGATCTGCCACTGCAGGCACTGGGAGCACACCCCCTTGAGCATGCATTGCATGGGTCCGCTGATGGAGCCCACGGTCTTGGGGTCCCTGGCAAAGGCGGCCCTGAGCTCACCGTAGCGCAGGTCACGCATGGCCCGCACCAGCCCGGGGCTGCCGATGAACATCGCCCGGTCCACCTGGTCCGCCGGGATGGATGCCTCCAGCTCCCCGCGGGCGTAGCGGCGCACCACATCCGCCAGCTCACCGGTCACCGCCCGGTCCTGGGGGCGGCGGACGGTGACGGGCGCGCCCTCGCCGGTGACCCACACGATCATGTCGGCCGCGGCCTCCAGCTCGTCCTGGCAGAACACCTCGCCGGCGTCCGGGAAGGCGCCGATGTAGATCACCCGGTTGCCCCGGGCCCGCAGGGCCGGACCGGTGGACAGCACGTGGGCGACCCCGCGCCGGCTGCCCGCCACCAGCACCGTCTCGCCCCCCTCCGGTATCTTCGCCCGCACGCCGGTAGGGCCCATCAGGGAGACCGCCTCGCCCGCGCGCAGGGTCGCGCACAGCCGCGAGCTCGCCCCCAGCTCCTGCACCAGCAGCCGCACCGTGCCCGCCTGGGCATCCACCCCCGCCCCGCTCAGGGCCAGGGCTTCGGTCTGCAGGGGCGTGTCGCCGAGGCGCCGGGCACCGGTCTCGTAGTTCTGCAGCCGGAAGAACTGGCCGGGCTGGAAGCGCCGGGCCGCCAGGGGCGCGCGCACCACCAGCTCCACCACGGACGGCCCGAGCCTGCGCACCCGCTGGACCCGGGCCTGCAGCAACTCGTCCATACGCCGCCGGAAACGGGTGTATTCCCCGGCGTCGCCCGGCTCATCGTCACCGGGCTCGCCCAGCTTGCTCATGATGTGTGGATAGGTCCGGCTCGCCGAGGCGATGGCTTTGACCACGCTGCCGTGGAACGCCGGATGGGTGTCGCCGATATAGCTCACCCGCTTGTCGTCGAGCTGATAGGAGGTGAAGGGCCCGAACTGATCTTCCTTGCAGTGGCGGGGTTCGGCGACGGGCTTGAAGTCGCCGTCCTGCTCATCGTGAGGCAGATAGAACTGATGGGCACGCACGAAATGGCCCCGGTGCTCGAACTCGTAGGCGGTGTTGGGACGCGCGCCGGTGGCCACCAGAATGGAACGGGCCGGCAACACCGCCTCCTCGCCCGTGCTGCGCCAGTGTCCCTCGTCGTCGCGGCTGCGCCGTTCGCAGATCAGGGCCTCCACGTGACCGTGCTCGTCCAGCCTTGCCGCCTTCGGGTTGACGCGCTCCAGGTAGTAGATGCCTTCCTGCAGAGCCTTGCTCAGCTCCTCATGGTTGCGCACATAGGCCGGGGAGTCCTCCATGCCCCGTCGATAGGCGATGGTCACCCCGCCCCACTGGCGCACCAGACCCAGCAGATCCGGCTCGCGCCCCTCGCTGCGGGCGCGCTCACGTTCCTCGCGCACCGCGCGACCGTGCTCCAGGAATTCGTCCAGAATCGCCTCCGATGCCCCATCCAGGCGCCCACGCACATGAGCTTCTCCATGAGCGTCGCAAAGGACTTCGAAGCGCCGAAGGGTCTTCTCCACCTGGACGATGTAATAGGCCTGAGCCTCGGTGGCGGTATCCACACCGGTCAGCCCGCCACCCACCACCACGGCCGGCAGGCGCAACTGCAGATTGGTGAGACTGTTGGCCTTGGCGGCGCCGGTGAGCTGCAGGGCCATGAGAAAGTCGTTGGCCTGGCGCATGCCCGGCGCCAGGCTCCCGGGGATAGGCAGGGCCTGGGGCAGACCGGCCCCGACCGCGATGGCGAGATGGTCGAATCCCAGCTCCCAGGCCTCCTCCACGGTGACCGTGCCGCCGAAACGCACGCCCCCGAAAATCTGCAGCCGCGGACGGCGCGCCAGGGAAAGATAAACCAGCTTGAGAAAGTTCTTGTCCCAGCGCACGGTGATGCCGTACTCGGCCACGCCCCCGAAGCCGGTCATCACCCGGCTGTCCAGCTCCTCCACCAGCTCGGCATAATCGCGGATCGGCCGGTCAAGCAGCTGCGGGGGCAGGGGCTCGATCTTCAGGCCGTCCACTCCCACCACGGCACAGCCCTCCATCAGCAGATGGTGCGCCAAAGTGATGCCCGCCGGGCCCATGCCGCACACCATGATCTTGCGGCCGTTGTAGGGCTTGGGCGCCCACTGACGCCGGCGCAGGGGATTCCAGCGAATCAGCAGGTCGTAGATCTCCACCCCCCAGGGCAGCTCCAGCACGTCCGTGAGGATGCGCGTCTCGGTCTGGGGAATATCCACCGGATCCTGCTTCTGGTAGATGCACCCCTTCATGCAGTCGTTGCAGATCCGGTGACCGGTAATGGCGCACATGGGATTGTCGATGGTGATCATCGCCAATGCGGCGATGGTCCGCCCCCGGCGCTTGAGGATGTGCATTTCGGAGATCTTCTCCTCCAGCGGGCACCCGGTCAGCACCACACCCAGGGGGTTTTCCTTGAGGCCGCGACCCGGGTCACCCTTCTTCTCGGGAAACCCCTTGGAGCAGAAATCCCCGTCGTGGTCGTGGCAATAGATGCAGTAATGGACTTCACTGAGCACGGCCCGCAGGTCCATGCGCCCGTCGGTGAGTTTGAACCCGTCCCGCTGACGATGCGCGCCGGGGGGGCCCTGCATGCGTCCCACCGGGTCGCCGGCTACCGGCTCCAGGGCCACCAGCCGGGTGTAATCGAGCAGCTCCGGCAGACGAAAGCTGGACCACCCGCTCACCGCTGCGCGCCCGGCACCGGTCTCCCGCGCCTGCTTGCACCAGCGGGTCAGACGCTCGATGGCCGGCGCGTTGGCCTTGGTGTCCTCCAGCAGCAGGGCTCCGTAGCGCGCCACGGAAAGCTCCCTGTCCGGGCCGACCAGACCGGCGCGCTGGAGCTCGCCGTCCAGCCACCGGTCCAGCTCCTCGAAGCTCTCCAGGGTCGACTTGTCGACCCGCAGGCGACGGGCGCGCCGCTGGACGAACTGCTTCTTGAACACGAATACGGGATCATGCACGACCGTGTCCCGGGCCGAGGTCTGCAGCTGCGGCTCGACCCCGAAGAGCTCGGCCACAAACGCCTCCAGCACCGGTGCACAGGCCAGCAGCAGCTCACTGAGCTGCACCGGTCCGGGCAACTGGTCCCCCGCACGATAGGCGAGCAGGCGGTCATGGCTTTCGGGGTCCACCGCCTGGAGGCGCGCAAGAAACTGCGCATCCAGGCGCTGCAGTCCCTGGGCGTCAAACAAATCGGCGAAATCGAAATCCTGGAGCTTCAGAGTCGGTTGGGCCATTCTTGGATTCTTTGCGGATACGGCAAGGGGTGCGCTCAGGGGCGCTGGAATCGGCCATTCTAACCCGGGGCGCGCCGGGATGCATGATTAACCCAGGGTTGCTGTGTGTTTGGCGCCAGCGGATTCGCCGGGGCGGCCCGCTCTGCGGGTCTCGACCGCCACGGGGTCGTCAGGGCCGTCAGCGTGGGGAGCGTGGTTCATTCCGCGTAAATCATCCGCCGGGTCATTCCACCGTCGATGACCAGGTTGGCGCCGGTGACGAAGCGTGCTTCCGGTGAGATCAGATAGCGGACCATCGCCGCCACATCCTCGGGGCGGCCCACCCGGCCGGCCGGATGCTGGCGGTGATCCACTTCGGTGAGCGCGGGCGGGTGGCCGTCCGGATGTGTCTTCCAGGGCGTGGTGTCTATCCATCCCGGGCTCACGCAGTTGACCCGCACGCCAGGCCCGAGGCTCACCGCCAGCGCATGGGTGAGCGTCACCAGCCCGCCCTTGCTGGCCGAATACGCTTCAGTGCCGGGTTCGGACATCAGGGCCCGGGTGGAGGCAATGTTCACGATACTGCCGCGGCGCCGGCCCAGATGCGGCGCCGCGTGCTTGCTGCACAGGAAGGCGCCGGTGAGATTGACACCCAGCACGTGCGTCCATTCCTCCACCGACAGTTCCGCCAGGGGCTTGTTCCGGCTGATGGCCGCATTGTTGACGAGGGCGTCGACATGCCCGAAGCGCTCCACTACCGCGGCCACCATATCCTCCACGTCCGCCTCCCGGGAAACATCGGTGGACACGAACAGCACATCGCCCGTCGATTGAAGCTCGGCCGCCGCCTGCTGCCCGGCCTGGGAGTCGGCATCGGCGATCGCCACACACCATCCCCGGGCGAGCAGATCGG
>DATFLG010000075.1:0-2053 GCA_035267985.1 Gammaproteobacteria bacterium
GTCATGATCAGGCTGCCCACGATGGCGTTGGCCAGGCCGCCGGAGCTGCCCGGCGGCGGCGTCATCTCGGTGAACAGCGACAGCCCGATGCCGCCGATGCCGTACTGAACCAGGGTCACCAGGATCCAGCCCAGCCACAGCAGCCCCACCCCCATCATCACCACCGACAGGCTGAGGTTGACGTAGTTGACGATCAGTCTGCGGGTATACCGGTCCATGGCGGGTTCAGCCGACCTCCCCTTCCCGGGCCCGCAGGCGCATGAGCAGCAGCTTGGACGCCACCAGCACCAGGAAGGTGATGAAGAACAGGATCAGGCCGAGGGCGATCAGGGAGGAGGTGTAGAGGGTCCCGGAGGCCTCGGTGAACTCGTTGGCCAGCGACGAGGAGATGGTGTTGCCCGGCTTGAACAGGGCCGCGCTGATGTGGTGGGCGTTGCCGATGACGAAGGTGACCGCCATGGTCTCGCCCAGGGCGCGCCCCAGGCCGAGCATGATGCCCCCGGTGACGCCGCTCTTGGTGTAGGGCAGCACCACGTGCCGCACCACCTCCCAGGTGGTGCACCCCATGGCGTAGGCCGACTCCTTCAGCACCGCCGGCACCACCTCGAACACGTCCCGCATGATGGAGGTGAGGAAGGGCACCACCATGATGGCCAGGATCAGGCCGGCGGTGAACATGCCGATGCCCATGGGCGGGCCCTGGAACAGGGCCCCGACCAGCGGCCAGCCGCCCAGGGTGGCGGTCAGCCAGGGCTGGACGTGGGCGGCGAAGACCGGGGCGAACACGAACAGGCCCCACATGCCGTAGATGATGCTGGGGATCCCCGCCAGCAGCTCCACCAGGATGCTCAGGGGACGCTTGAGCGCGGCGGGGCAGAGCTCGGTCAGGAACACGGCGATCCCGAAGCTGACCGGGATGCCGATGAGCATGGCGATGAGGGAGGTGACCAGCGTCCCGTAGATCGGGGCCAGGGCCCCGAACTGCTCGGTGACGGGATTCCAGGCCTCGCGCCAGATGAAGGACGGGCCGAAGTGCTCGAAGGCGGGCAGGCTGCCCACCACCAGCGACGCCATGATGCCGAGCAACAGCAGCAGCACCAGCACCGCCGCGGCGCGCGTGATGTGCCTGAACACGGCATCGCCGAGCTGGCCGGAGTCCGCAGCGAACGCAACCGCCGTTGACGGGTCGGCCCGCGCTTCTGTGCCGTTCATGGGGATCTTCCGGACAAAGGGAAGGAGGGGCGGAGCGAGGTCCGCCCCCCTATCAGGGACTCAGCCGGCCGCGCCCGGGGCGGGGCCCGGCCGGCCGCGGGCGGTCACCAGACCGGGTGGCCGTCCGGACCGTGCATCTTGCTGTGCCAGACATTCTCCACCATGTGGACGACGCTGGCGGGCATGGGCACGTAGTTGAGCTTGTCGGCGGCCGGCTGGCCGTTGTCGTAGGACCAGTCCAGGAACTTCAGGACCGCCTTGGCCGTTTCGGGATGCTTCTGGTCCTTGTACATCAGGATGAAGCTCGCCGCGGTGATTGGCCAGCTCTTGGCGCCCGGCTGATCGGTGAGGATCAGATAGAAGCCCGGGGCGTCCTTCCAGTCGGCGTTGGAGGCGGCGGCCTGGAAGGTCTTGGCGCTGGGCTGGACGAAGTGCCCGGCCCGGTTCTTGAGCGCGGTGTAGGCGAGGTTGTTCTCCAGGGCGTAGGCATACTCCACGTAGCCGATGGCCCCGTCGATCCGGTCCACGTAGGAAGCCACGCCCTGGTTGCCCTTGCCGCCGACGCCGGTGGGCCAGTCCACGGCCTTGCCGAAGCCGAGCTGCTTCTTCCAGGCGGGGCTCACCTTGGACAGGTAGTTGGTGAAGTTGAAGGTGGTGCCGGAGCCGTCCGAGCGGTGGACCACGGTGATCGCCTTGTCCGGCAGATCCACATCCGGGTTGAGGTTGCGGATGGCCGGATCGTTCCAGCGGGTGATCTTGCCCAGGAAGATCTTGGCCAGGGTGGGATTGTCCAGCCGCATCTCGCCGGGCTCCACCCCCGGGATGTTCACGATGGGCACCA
>DATFLG010000076.1:0-6706 GCA_035267985.1 Gammaproteobacteria bacterium
TCACCAGCGGGGGCCGGGTGCTGTGCGCCTGCGCCCTGGGGGACAGCGTGGCGGCCGCCCGGGATCGGGCCTATCAGCTGGTGCGTTCCATCCGTTTCGACGGCATGTTCTACCGCACCGACATCGGCCACCGGGCGGTGACCCGGGAGCAGGGCTCCGGCGCCTAGCACCGTCCCCCTCCCCGAAAAAAGGGGGTCAGAGACGATCGTCCAGCATCGCGCTTGCCGAGACGGCGTGGGGGAGATAATCGTCTCTGACCCCCTTTTTTCCTCACTCAGACGCCGAATATATGCCTGCACTCGGACCTACCCGCCACCCGCTGCCATCTTGCAAACAGGGGGAGTCCATATATGCTTTCCGTGTCTTCCGTGGCGCCTTTTGATTTCTTCCCTTCCGTGGGTTCCGTGGCTCTCAATCTTTTCCCGGATTCCGCTGCGCTTGACCTGCACCCGCCGCTTTTCGCCACCCCGCGCCCCTGATGTATCATCGTGAGCATTCTGCGGGCCGTCGGCCGGCATCCAGCGAAAGGGAGCACGATGACCAATTCCGTCCGCCCCGGCGCCTTCAAGTACGACTACCTGGGCATGGACAGGGCCTCCATCAAGCGTTCGGTGGCCAATCATCTGGTCTACACGGTGGGCAAGGACCCGTTCACCGCCAAGCTCCGGGACTGGTATCACAGCCTGTCCTACGCCACCCGCGACCGCCTCATCGAGCGCTGGATGGAGACCATGCGCACCTACTACCGGGAGGACGCCAAGCGGGTCTACTACCTGTCCCTGGAGTTCCTCATCGGGCGCACCCTGGTCAACAGCCTTATGAACATGGATATCGCCGAGGAGGCCCGCGAGGCCCTGCAGGGCATCGGCCTGGAGCTGGAAACCCTGCGCGAGCAGGAGCATGACGCCGCCCTGGGAAACGGGGGCCTGGGCCGGCTGGCGGCCTGCTTTCTCGATTCCATGGCCACCCTGCGCCTGCCCGGCTACGGCTACGGCATCCGCTACGAGTACGGCATGTTCAACCAGCGCATCCGGGAGGGCCGGCAGGTGGAGACGCCGGACAACTGGCTGCGTTACGGCAACCCCTGGGAGTTCGCCCGCCCGGAGGTGCTCTATCCGGTGCAGTTCGGGGGGCGGGTGGTGGACTACCTGGACGAGGACGGCCGCCGCCGCTGCCACTGGGTGGACACCGAGAACATCATGGCCATGGCGTATGACACGCCGATACCCGGGTATCACACCAATACCGTCAACAATATGCGCCTCTGGTCGGCCAAGGCGACCCGGGAGTTCGACCTGTCCTACTTCAACGAAGGCGACTACATCAAGGCGGTCCAGGAGAAGAACGCCTCGGAGAATCTGTCCCGGGTGCTGTATCCCAGCGATGCCACGGACGTGGGCCGGGAGCTGCGTCTGCGCCAGCAGTACTTCTTCGTCAGCGCCTCTTTGCAGGACATCCTGTATCGCTTCCTCGGTTACCACGAGGGCCTGGACGAGCTGCCGGAGAAGATCGCCATCCAGCTCAACGACACCCATCCGGCCATCGCGATCCCGGAGCTCATGCGTTTGCTGATGGACGTCCACCACCTGGCCTGGGAGACGGCCTGGGACCTGTCGGTGCGCACCTTCGCGTACACCAACCATACCCTGATGCCCGAGGCCCTGGAGACCTGGTCCGTGGACCTGATCGGACGCCTGCTGCCCCGGCACCTGGAGATCATCTACGAGATCAACCACCGCTTCCTGCAGGAGGTGCGCCACCGCTACCCGGGGGACGTGGAGCGCGTGCGGCGCATGTCCCTGATCGACGAGAGCGGCCAGCGCAGCGTGCGCATGGCTCATCTGGCCATCGTGGGCAGCCATGCGGTCAACGGGGTCTCGCGAGTTCACACCCGGCTGATGAAGGAAACCGTGTTCCGGGACTTCGACCAGCTCTATCCCTACAGGCTCATCAACATCACCAACGGGGTGACCCCCCGGCGCTGGCTCAATCAGGCGAATGCGCAGCTCTCGGCGCTGATTACCTCACGCATCGGCCACGGCTGGATCCGGGATCTGAGCCGCATCGATCGGCTCGAACCGGCGGCCGATGACGCCGAATTCCGGGAGGCGTTCCAGCGCGTCAAGCGCCGGAACAAGGAGCACCTGGCCGGGCTGATCCAGGAGCACCTGAAACTGGAAGTGGACCCCGACTCGCTCTTCGACGTGCAGGTCAAGCGCATCCACGAGTACAAACGCCAGCTCCTCAACGTTCTGCACGGCGTGAGCCTCTACAACCGCATCCGCGCCCGCCCCGAGGCGGACTGGGTGCCCCGCACCCTGATCTTCGGAGGCAAAGCCGCCCCCGGCTACGCGGCGGCCAAGCAGATCATCCGGCTGATCCATGACGTGGCGGACGTGGTGAACTTCGACCCGGTGATCGACGGGCGCCTGAAGATCCTGTTCGTTCCCAACTATGACGTGACCACCGCCGGCGACATCATTCCGGCCGCCGATCTGTCCGAGCAGATTTCCACGGCGGGCACCGAGGCCTCCGGCACCGGCTGCATGAAGCTCGCCCTCAACGGGGCCCTGACCATAGGCACCTACGACGGCGCCAACGTGGAAATGTGCGAGGCGGTGGGGGAGGACAACATCTTCCTGTTCGGGCTGGACCGGGACCGGGCCGGGGCGCTGCGCGCCGGCGCCCACCGTCCCCGGGTCCTGTACGAAGCCGACCCGGACCTGCGCCAGGCCCTGGACATGATCGCGCAGGGCTATTTCTGCCAACGCGAGCCCGGCCGGTACGGGGCGCTGGTGCGCGATCTGCTGGACGCCGATCCCTATCTGCTGCTGGCGGATTTTGCGGCCTACCGGGAGACCCAGTCCCGGGTTGCGGATCTTTACCGCAACCCCGGGCAGTGGGTGCGCCGGGCGGTGCTCAACGTGGCCCGCATGGGGCGCTTCTCGAGCGACCGGGCGGTGGCGGAGTATGCCGAGAAGGTGTGGAACGCGGTGCCCGTCGTACACGAATGACGCCGGGTGGCGTGGAGCCCGCGGCCGGGTTCGGCGGCAGCGGCCTCAGCGCTTCATGGATTCGAAGAACTCGGCGTTGGTCTTGGTGTCCTTGAGCTTGTCCAGCAGGAACTCCATGGCGGCCAGCTCGTCCATGGGGTGCAGCAGCTTGCGCAGGATCCACATCTTCTGCAGCTCGGCGGGCTTGGTGAGCAGCTCCTCGCGCCGGGTCCCCGAGCGGTTGATGTTGATCGCCGGGTAGATGCGCTTCTCGGAAATCTTGCGGTCCATGTGGATTTCCATGTTGCCCGTGCCCTTGAACTCCTCGTAGATCACGTCGTCCATGCGCGAGCCGGTGTCGATCAGCGCCGTGGCGAGGATGGTGAGCGAGCCGCCTTCCTCCACGTTGCGGGCGGCCCCGAAGAAGCGCTTGGGACGGTGCAGGGCGTTGGCGTCCACGCCGCCGGTCAGCACCTTGCCCGAGGAGGGCACCACCGTGTTGTAGGCCCGGGCCAGACGGGTGATGGAGTCCAGCAGGATCACCACATCCTTCTTGTGCTCCACCAGGCGCTTGGCCTTCTCGATGACCATTTCCGCCACCTGCACATGCCGGCTGGCGGGCTCGTCGAAGGTGCTGGACACCACCTCGCCGCGCACCGAGCGGGCCATCTCGGTCACCTCCTCGGGCCGCTCGTCGATCAGCAACACGATCAGGTAGCACTCGGGATGGTTGGCGACGATGGACTGGGCCACGTTCTGCAGGAGCATGGTCTTGCCGGCCTTGGGCGGCGAGACGATCAGCCCGCGCTGGCCCTTGCCGATGGGCGCCACCATGTCGATGATCCGCGCGGTGATGTCCTCGGTGCTTCCGTTGCCGCGCTCCAGGGTGAGCCGGTCATCGGCATGCAGGGGCGTGAGGTTCTCGAACAGGACCTTGTTGCGGGCGTTCTCGGGCGGCTCGAAATTGATCTCGTTGACCTTGAGCAGCGCGAAGTACCGCTCTCCCTCCTTGGGGGGGCGGATCTTGCCCGCCACCGTGTCTCCGGTGCGCAGGTTGAAGCGCCGGATCTGGCTGGGGGAGACGTAGATGTCGTCCGGACCCGCCAGATAGGAGCTGTCGGCCGATCGCAGGAAGCCGAAGCCGTCCTGGAGGATCTCCAGGACGCCATCCCCGTAGATGTCCTCGCCGGCCTTGGCGTGGGCCTTGAGGATGGAGAAGATGATGTCCTGCTTGCGGGACCGGGCTGCGCCCTCGATGTCCAGCGAGCGCGCGAGATCGACAATTTCAGTGGCTGGTTTCTTTTTCAGTTCCGTCAGGTTCATGGTCGCACAAACTCTGGAGTAAAGCGTCGTGAAGGGTTGGATACAGCCCGGACAGGGGATGCGGGCGTTCTGCGGTGGGTTGCCGTCGCCGGCGAATAATCATTCTGTTTTGGTTGATTATAACGGCCCTCGGTTCTTTGAGCCAGTGTGTTGTTCCGGGCGCCCGGCTCGAGCGGGCCGGGCGCCTGCACATCATCAAAGGTTGCTGTCGATGAAGGCGGTGAGCTGGGATTTCGACAGGGCGCCGACCTTGGTCGCCTCCACGTTCCCGTCCTTGAACAGCATCAGCGTGGGAATCCCGCGGATGCCGTACTTGGGCGGCGTCTGCGGATTGTCGTCGATGTTCAGCTTTGCGATCCGGATCTTGCCCGCGTATTCCTCGGCGATCTCGTCGAGAATGGGAGCGATCATCTTGCACGGCCCACACCATTCCGCCCAGTAGTCCACCAGGACGGGCTCGGGCGACTTCAGCACCTCTTGTTCGAAGCTCTCATCGCTCACATGTACCATGCGATCACTCACTGTTTAGGCCTCCTTAAACGAGACGGGTGTCCGCGCGCCGACCTGATCCGGCTGCGCTCGGGTCGACCGAACCACAAGCCCCGGTGCCCCCGGGCGCGCGCCACAGATCGCCGACACGCTCGTCAACGTGTGCCGCAGACCGGAAACGCAGGTCGATGCCAGTATCGCGGGAACGGGACTTTCCTTAAAAGAACGATGATGGTCAGTGCCGGGGTATTCCGCCTGCCGCCCTGACAACCATGGCTTGGCGAACCGGGTGCTGTCGGTGAAGCGCACCCGCTGACGGCCATTTGAGCCCATTCGGGCACGCATTTCAAGTCCACGGAGGCAGCGAATTCAGTTATTCTAGGCGGCCATGAGCGAACAACATCTGACCGAGTGCCGATTCGACAGTCTGGGGTTAGCGCCAGAGCTCATGCAAGGGCTTGAAGAGGCTGGGTTTTCACGCTGCACGCCCATTCAGGCGCAGACCCTGCCTCTCACTCTCCAGGGCCGCGACGTGGCCGGCCAGGCCCAGACCGGGACCGGCAAGACCGCGGCTTTTCTGCTGGCCACCTTTCACCACCTGTTGACCCATGCCCCCGCCGAGGGCCGCCGGGCCACCCAGCCCCGGGCCCTCATCGTCGCGCCCACCCGCGAGCTTGCCATCCAGATTCACCGGGACGCCGAGACCCTGGGACGGCCCACCGGTTTCCGCCTGGGCCTGGTCTACGGCGGCACCGGCTACGAGAGCCAGCGCAGAACGCTGGAAGAGGGCGTGGACGTGCTCATCGGCACGCCGGGGCGGCTGATCGACTACTTCAAGCAGCGGATTTTCGACCTCAAGGCGGTGCAGGTGGTGGTGCTGGACGAGGCCGACCGCATGTTCGACCTGGGCTTCATCAAGGACATCCGCTATCTGCTGCGCCGTTGCCCGCCGCCGGACCAGCGCCTGGGGCTGCTTTTTTCGGCCACTCTGGCCCTGCGGGTCACGGAACTGGCCTACGAGCACATGAACAACCCCGAACAGGTGCAGATCGAGCCCGAGCAGGTCACGGCCGAGCAGGTCCGCCAGGTGCTGTATCACGCTTCCAACGAGGAGAAGATCCCCCTGCTGCTGGGGCTGCTCAACCACATGGATCCGCGCCGCAGCATCGTGTTCGTCAACACCAAGCGGGCCGCCGACCGGGTGTGGGGGTACCTGGAAGGCAACGGCATCAGTGCGGCAGTGCTCTCCGGGGACGTGCCCCAGCGCACCCGCCAGAAGCTGCTGGAGCGCTTCCAGCAGGGGGAGCTGCCGGTGCTGGTGGCCACCGACGTGGCCGCCCGCGGCCTGCATATCCCGGGTGTCAGTCATGTGTTCAACTACGATCTGCCCCAGGATGCCGAGGACTACGTCCACCGAATCGGGCGCACCGCCCGCCTGGGGGCCGAAGGCGACGCCATCAGCTTTGCCTGCGAGACCTACGTCTATTCCCTGCCTGAGATCGAGCAGTACATCGGCCAGAAGATACCCGTCGAGCCGGTGGACGAGTCCCTGCTGGTCCAGCCGGCGCCGCCGGTGCGGCCGCCGCGCCGGCCCCGCAGCGGTCCGGGCGGGCATGCGGGCCGCAAATCCGGTGACAGGAGCGGTGGACCGCGGGGGAAAGGGGCTCGGCGCCCTCCCCGGCGCCGGGGCGGCTCCAGCTGAGCGGGCCGCCGGTCGATAGCCTCCCGGGGACCGGTCTGGCGGAGCGGTCGAAGCCGAAACCGGCTTTCTGGTACTCTCGGGCGGGTCATATGACCGGGACGTGGGTGAACGAAGCGGTGGCAAGTGAACGGGCTTTCTGAATTTCTGCGCAGTGGCGGGGCGCGGCGCCTTGCCGGCGCGACCAACCTGCTCCTGGTGC
>DATFLG010000077.1:0-7187 GCA_035267985.1 Gammaproteobacteria bacterium
TGTAGTGGATCTGGGACTGGAGACCGTGCAGCTTCCCGGCCGGGCGCCTATCGAATTGGAAGTGGTCCGCCATCCCGGCGGCGCCGCGGTGGTGGCCCTGGATCCGGAGTGGCGGGTCTGTCTGCTGCGCCAGTACCGCCATGCGGCAGGAGGCTGGTTGTGGGAGCTGCCCGCCGGCAAGCTGGAGCCGGGCGAACCGGCGCAGGTCACGGCCCGCCGGGAACTGGAAGAGGAAGCGGGCCTTCAGGCCGGCCACTGGCACCACCTGGGCAGCGTGTTCACCACCCCGGGGTTCTGTGACGAGCAGATCAGCCTGTACATGGCCACAGAGCTCACGATGGTGGGCGCCCGGCCCCAGGCCCACGAGGCCATCGAAATCCACTGGCTGCCCTTTCGCAGCGCCCTGCAGTGGTGCCACGAAGGCGAGATCCGGGACGCCAAAACCATCGTCGGCCTGTTCCTGGCGGCCGGCCAGCTCCAGGACGCCCGCTGAGGACGGCCGGCGGCCCCGGGGCGGCGGATAAACGGGCGGGAGGGGCATCCAGGTGAACTACTGCAGCCAGTGCGGCGCCGCCGTCACCGTCCAGGTTCCCGAAGGGGACAACCTGCCCCGCTATGTCTGCGCCGCCTGCGGAACCATTCACTACCGCAATCCCAAGATCGTCGCCGGCTGCCTGCCGGTGTGGGAGGAGCAGGTCCTGCTGTGCCGACGGGCCATCGAGCCCCGCTACGGACTGTGGACAGTGCCGGCGGGATTCATGGAAAACGGGGAGACGGTGGCGGAAGCGGCGGCCCGGGAAACCCGGGAGGAGGCTCTGGCGGACATCGGCGACAGCACCCTGTACGCGGTGTACAGCATCCCCCATATCAGCCAGGTCTACATGCTGTTCCGGGCCGGCCTGCGGGCGCCCCGGTTCGGTGCCGGCATCGAGAGCCTGGAGGTACGCCTGTTCGAGCTGGACGCGATTCCCTGGGAGGAGCTGGCCTTTCCGGTGGTCCGGGAGGTGCTCAGCCACTACCTCGCCGACCGCGCCCGGGGGGAATTCCCCGTGCATGTCGGCGAGCTGCGCCGTCCCATAGAGGCCGGCGACTGACACCGGGGCGTGCCGACGGGGACCAGCGGTAGCGCCGCCAGGCCAGGACCCCGCCGATGAGCATGCCCCCCAGCACCAGGGGGCCGCCCGGCAGGGGCGGGAATTCCACCACAGCGGCTTCGGGCTCCACCGGCGCGCACACCCGGGCATCCGGCATCACCGACACACAGCCGCCAGTGCCCGGTGCCGGCGCCTCGGCCGCCCCTGCCCCCACCGGGGCGACTGAAATCCCCAGCATGACCGCCACCAGCGCCCAGAGGGCGGCCTTCCCCGAACGTTCCGTGTCCATCCCTGCCTCCCGCATGCCCGGACCTGCCGAGCCGGCTCCCTGATCTTCAAATAGCACATTCCGTACCCGAGGCACAGGCACCGCCGCGGAACAGACAATCAGCACAGACATCGCCGGCCCACCCCGGGTTCCTGTCAAAATCGCCGCCCCCGGTCCTTTCTTGCGGCGCGGCATCATGACACCGGCACCGGCATCGTTTAGGGTAGGAACGCCCCTCCCGAAGGGGCCGACGACGGCGTCGACCACGAGACGAACAACAACCGACCGCCCGCGCCATGATCCCTGCGCTGCCCAACGCGATCCTGCTGACCTTCGCCCTCTACCTGGCCGGCATGCTGGCCATCGGTGTGGCCGCGTACTGGCGCACCGCGGACCTGGGGGACTACCTGCTGGGCGGGCGCCAGCTGGGCCGCTGGGTGACGGCGCTCAGCGCCGAGGCCTCGGATATGAGCGGCTGGCTGCTGCTGGGGCTGCCGGGCTTCGCCTACACCTCCGGCTTCGAGGCCGGATGGATCGCCCTGGGGCTGCTCACCGGCACCTACCTGAACTGGCGCCTGGTGGCCCTGCGTCTGCGCCATTACACCCAGCAGGCCGGCAACGCCCTCACCCTCCCGGACTTCTTCGAGCAGCGTTTCGGGGACCGCTCCCGGGTGCTGCGGGTGGTGTCCGCCGCCTTCATCCTGCTGTTCTTCACCTTCTACACCAGCTCGGGGCTGGTGGCCGGCGGCAAGCTGTTCAACACCGTGTTCGGCCTGCCCTACCTGCAGGCAGTCACCGCCGGCGCCCTGGTGGTGGTGGGCTACACCTTCCTGGGCGGCTTTCTGGCGGTCTCCTGGACCGACCTGGTCCAGGGGCTGCTCATGCTGTTCGCCCTGCTGGTGGTACCGGCGGTGGCCATCGAGCTGGAAGGGGGCGTGCACGCCACCCTGGCCGGCGTGCAGCAGATCAATCCCGCCCTGCTGGACCCCTGGACCCAGGCGAGCGGACAGCCCCTGGGGGTCATCGGCCTGCTGTCCCTGCTGGGCTGGGGCCTGGGCTACTTCGGCCAGCCCCATATCCTGGCCCGGTTCATGGCCATCCGCCGCCCCGAGGTCATGGGCCAGGCCCGGGCCATCGCCGTGACCTGGGTGACCCTGACCCTGATCGGGGCCGTGCTGGTGGGGGTGGCGGGCAACGTGTTCCTGCCCACCGCCCTGCACGGGGCCGACACCGAGACGGTGTTCATGGCCCTGGTGCGGATGATCTTCCATCCGGTGCTGGCCGGGGTGCTGCTGGCCGCCATCCTGGCGGCCATCATGAGCACCGCCGACTCCCAGCTGCTGGTGGCCTCCTCGGCCCTGGCGGAGGATTTCTACAAGGCCCTGCTGCGCCGCAACGCCGGGGACCGTGAGCTGGTATGGGTGGGCCGCGCCGCGGTGCTGGTGATCGCGGTGGCGGCCTTCCTGCTGGCCATGAATCCGGACAGCCGGGTGCTGAGCCTGGTGGCCTACGCCTGGGCCGGGTTCGGGGCCGCCTTCGGGCCGACGGTGCTGCTGGCCCTGTTCTGGCGGCGCATGACCCGCAACGGCGCCCTGGCGGGCATCGTGGTGGGCGGCCTCACGGTGATCGTGTGGAAGCAGCTCCAGGGCGGGCTGTTCGATCTCTACGAGATCATCCCCGGGTTCGTGTTTTCCACCCTGGGCATCGTGATCGCCAGCCTGCTGGACCGGCCACCGGAACAGGAGATCACGGCCCTGTTCGACACCGTGGGCAAGGCGTGAACGCAACGACGTGCCTCCGGGTCCAAATATTGCCATCGGCGTAACCCAGGCCCGCGCCCCCGCGTGGGAACGCTGAAGTGCGCCGGACCCATTGCATCCAAATTTTCACGAACAAAGGGAGGCGCCCATGGCGCGAACATCGCAAACAACCGATCGAGGCCGCCCGATGACGGCCCTCGTGCTGGGCACCGCCCTGGCCCTGGGCATCCTGCCGGCCGCCGGCGCCACGCTGTCCGGCCCCCTGGCCAGGATGGCCGCCAGGGGCAAACACATCTTCCTGCACGACACCTTCGGCGGCCGCGGCATGACCTGCGACTCCTGCCACACCGATGGCGGGACGGGCCCCACGGTGGTGCCGGGCTCCCACCGAAAGCTGCCCAGCCTGTCCAACGCCGCCGCGGTGTTTCCCCGCTTCAAGCGTGACCACGGCCGGGTCATGACCCTGGCCGACGAGATCCACGGCTGCATCCAGGGGGCCCTGGGCGGCAAGGCCCCGGCCTACGACAGCGACACCCTACGGGCCCTCGAGACCTACCTCACCACGTTGTCCCAGGGCAAGCGGATCGATATGGGCGGGCCGTACAAGTAGCCCTTGAACATCGGGGCCTCCGAGCTCCGCCTTCGGATCGCCGTGTCGCCAGCCCACGAGCCACCGCTCCTCGCCCATCAACGGCTTCGTCGAGCGCACGAACCGGACCCTGCTCGATGAATGTTTCCGGGTTGCCCGGCGCCAGACCTGGCACATCATCCCCGAGAAAGTCCAGTGCGACCTCGATCCATTCCTGGAGTTCTACGATCTCGAGCGCAGCCATCAGGGCTATCGCTTGAAAGGCCGGACGCCCGCTCAGGCATTGCGCGAGGCTGTCGGCCGAACGAAGCTTCCACCCGTGGTGCCGAAGGACGACACCGTCGTGGAAAATCAGGCGGCATAATCAACCACCGGAGACCCCGAGTGTCGGGTAATTACGAAACTTGTACATGCCGAAGGACGACACCACCGTGGAAAATCAGGCGGCATAATCAACCACCGGAGACCCCGAGTGTCGGGTAACTACGAAACTTGTACAGACAGAGCTTGTACACTTTACAACTGCCCACTTGACGGGAAAGTTTACGAGGTTTTCTGAAGCAGGTTGATTATGTACAACAAGATAACAGCGCCAATAACGGCCATAACGATAGCACCCAACAACCCGCCCGTCGTGATGCCCAACAAACCGAACACAAAGCCACCTAAAACAGCACCCACGATGCCTACAATAATATTGCCTATGACACCGAATCCGCTTCCCTTCACTATTTGGCCAGCCAGCCATCCCGCCAGCGCACCAACTGCCAAGAATATTATTAAGTTGATGATATCCATATGCTTCCTCCAAAGCTGATTCTTGATACCTAAGGTAGACGCCGACCACAAAGCTGGCCGCAGCAGTCATGTAGGGCGTCATTACCTTAATCTGTATCTGAACCTGTAACAGCTTGTGTTATTTGTGAGCCGAAAGAACCGGATGGTCGATAGCCCCCTTCTGCAACACCAGTACCTAAAACCACTAGGGCAATACCAATAATTTTCATTGTAGCCCCTGTTGGAAAAAGGGAATGCGAAAAGGGCTCAGCACCCTTTTCCGGTCACAAAGCCCCATGCGCTCACCAGCACAAAAGGACCTGACGACCGGCTCCGGGCCGACGCCTTACCCTTGTGGTGTGATCCAAAGCAGGCAAAAAGGGGGCAGTACACTTTTCTGTCGTCCGCTTCATGACCCACATCATCGACGGACTCCGTCAGTGCCTGGAAACAATCCGGGTCCAGCGCCGTTCCCACCAGCCGCTCCATGATCTCCAGCGCCTCGGGCACGGGAACGGGGCCGCGGCAGGGACGGTCGTCGGTGATGGCGTCGAAGATGTCGCAGACCGTAAAGGTCCGGGCCTCAAGTGACAGCTCGGAGCCGTCCCGGCCCAGGGGGATACCCGCGCCCATCGAGGCGTTCGTGATGGGCCCCGGCCATGACCGCCAGGCCTTCGAATGGCGCGATGCGCGACAGGATCTGCTCGGTGAACGCCGGATGGCGACGCACTACCACCCATTCCTCGTCGGTCAGGGGGGCGGGGCTTGTCCCGGGTCGAGCGGCGCCTGCGCTTTGCCGCCCACGTTGTTTATGCCGACGGGCTTTCCGCTATTTGACGGTGAACGGGAACTTTCCGTGGGTCTTGTCCCCGTCGTCGCGTGCCACCGCCGTCCAGTGAACCCAGTACCGCCCGGGGGAAAGGGACTCCAGCGCCACTTTGAGAAGGTGCGGGTTGTTGCCAGTGACATGGCCGTGCCCCTTGCTCACGGTCTTTCCCGTCGAGTCCATTACCGTGACCCGGGACGGTCCGGCCTTGAGGGCATCGTCAAACCAGATGCGGACCGCCTTAGGCGCCGCCGTCAGGGCTGATCCGACCCGGGGCACGGACCTTTCGGGAAACGCGTGGGCGGCGGCAAGGCACGGAAACAGCAGGGCCGCCAACAGGCATAGTACATACCCGGATGTCCTGGTGGTGTCACACATTGTCTTGCTCCTGTGCACTGTGCGAATTCGGATACCGGCCCGTGAATCGGCCCGTCCTCTTCAGCGGAACAGGGGGGCGCCGAGGCTGTGGGGGAGCACATCGTCCAGATACACGTCCACACCCGCCAGGACTCCCACGTGATCCCCTGAGGCGGAGTTGGCCGGAATCTGCGCCTCTATGCCCGCCTGGAAGTACTTGCCCGCCCAGATGACGCCCGGGTTGAGGAAGCCGGTGGTAGCCCGGTTTCCGCTGCTGCGGCACAGCGCGTCGCTGTCCACGCATTTGGCCACCGTGTACTCGACGATGGGCGTCATCTTGTTGAAAGGAGCGCCCAGGCCCACGTCCTTCACGAACCGTTGCAGGTAGGGAATACTGTACTGCAGCGACAGCCCGCCGTTCAGCATCCGCGGCTGGGCCGAGTCCCTGGGAATGTCTTCCGAAACGGCCCCTGTGACCGCCACCGGATGCAGGTAGCGCAGGGACCAGGGCAGGTCGCCCATGCCTTTTCCGAAGGCGAATTCGGGCGAGACCGTGGAGTGGTCGCCGGCAATATCGGCGCTGCCGGTGTTCGCCAGGCTGTCGCTGACCCCCAGCATGCCGATGGCCTCATGGGGGCCGTTGACGAACAACTGGTACGCGGCGCCCACGGACAGGTTATCCCAGCCGTGCCGGTCGGCGGCGCCCGACTGCCGGACCCGGCTGTAATCCGAAGCCACGCTGAGCCCGAAACGGCGGGTGACGGTCTTGGAGTAGGCCAGCGACAGGGTGTTGGTGGTCGCGCCGCCGGCCTTGAGCTGCCCGTCGTTGACGGCGAATTCGTTGGCGACGCCGGGGTCATCGAAGCTGAGGGTTGCCGGAAAGACCCGCATGCCGGCAACCGCATGGGCGAAGGCCGGTGCGGGCACGATGAACCCGGCCCAAATCAGCATGACGCCGACCCGGAACGTCAACTTATCGCAAAGAAAACTCCTCATCCTCGTCCTTTCCACGTCTGATACCGGACGCGTATTATCCAGGCGGTCCGTCGCGCTGTCGTGCGGCATATCGTCGCAGGAAGCGAGTGGGTGCATGCCCGGCAGGGAACCTTATAATGGGCGCCACCGTCGGATTCACGATCATACTTTGCCCACCCGCACGCTTCCGTGAACACCACTACCCACAGCGCAGCAGCGGACACCGGCCCAGGGGACAGGGGGACCGTGCCTTCACCGAGAGGGCCAGGAAAGGCCAACCTGAGCCGCCTGTACGTGATGCGCAACCTAGCGATCGGCGGCCAGCTGGTGGTCTTCGTCCTGGCACGCGAGCTTTATCGGATCCGCCTGCCCCTGGGTCCGCTGCTGGCGATCATCGGCGGCCTCGCCCTGGTCAACGCCGTAACATGGTTGCGGCTGCGGGGCGACTGCGAATGCGGCAACGAGGAGTTTCTCCTCCAGCTGCTGCTGGACGTGGGCGCCTTGACCGCAGTGCTGTATTTCACCGGCGGGGCCACCAATC
>DATFLG010000078.1:0-4828 GCA_035267985.1 Gammaproteobacteria bacterium
CTTCGAGCTCAACAACGCGCTGCTCTCCAGGCTGCGGGTCTACGTCCTCAAACCGATTACGGCCGGGGATATGGGCGGCATTATCCGCCGCGCCCTGGCCGATGAGGAGCGCGGCCTCGGCGGCCTCGGGCTGGAGATCGAACCGGCGGCGCTGAACAGGCTTGCGGAATTTGCCGACGGTGACGCGCGCCGCGCCCTCAACCTCCTCGAAATCGCTTCGGACCTGGCCCTGGACCAGCACATCAGCACCGCCCTCATCGAGCAGGTACTCGGCGACGGCGGCCTGCGCCGCTTCGACAAGGGCGGGGAGGCCTTCTACGACCAGATCTCGGCGCTGCACAAGTCGGTGCGCGGCTCCTCTCCCGATGCGGCGCTGTACTGGCTGGCCCGGATGCTGGACGGCGGGTGCGATCTGCTGTATCTCGCCCGCCGGGTGGTGCGCATGGCCTCGGAGGATATCGGCAATGCCGATCCCCGGGCCCTGGCCCTGGCCCTGGACGCCTGGGAGGTGCAGGAGCGCCTGGGCAGCCCCGAGGGAGAGCTGGCCATTGCCCAGGCGGTGGTCTACCTGGCCTGCGCCGCCAAGAGCAACGCCGTGTACACCGCCTTCAGCGCGGCACGGGCGGACGCGCGCCGGGGCGGCTCCCTGGAGGTGCCTCTGCACCTGCGCAACGCCCCCACCGCCCTGATGAAGGAACTGGGCTACGGCAAACGCTACCGCTATGCCCATGACGAGCCGGAAGGCTATGCGGCGGGGGAGAACTACTTCCCCGACGGCATGACCCCGGTGCGCTACTACCAGCCGGTCGACCGGGGGCTGGAGCGGAAGATTGCCGAGAAGCTGGCCCGTCTGCGGGAGCTGGACAAGAAGGCCCGCTGAGGGCGCCCGGGCCCTTGACCCGGCGCATTGAAATCCGGCCTCGGGGTTTGGCTATCATTGACGGCGGGGACGACGGTTCCCCGATCCTGGAATCAATCCGGACAAGGAATCTTTACGGAGGAAGTGTCATGGCGAAGGCGAAAGAGAGCGCAAAGGAGGTCGTCACGACGCCGGCGGGGCGTGCGGTCAGCCCCTTCGAGCAGATGGAACGCATGTTCGAGTCGTTTGGCCCCTGGGGCATGATGCGTCCTGCCCGGTGGGACTGGCCTTCCTGGGGCGAGCCGGGTACGGCCATCGAGAACCGCCTGCCACGGGTGGATGTAGTCGACCGCGATACCGAGGTGGTGGTGAGGGCCGAAGTGCCCGGCGTGAACAAGGACGACCTGGACGTGTCCCTGAATCACAACACCGTGACCATCAAGGGGACCGTCAGCCGCGAAGAGAAGGAAGAGAAGGGCGATTACTACCGCTGCGAGATTTCCCGGGGCAGCTTTGCCCGCACCGTGGCCCTGCCCGCCGAGGTGGACGGAAACCGTGCCAGGGCCACGTTCCGGGACGGCGTGCTGGAGCTGACCCTCCCCAAGGCCGAGGGCTCAAAACGGCACAGCATCGCCGTTGAATAAGCTCCGCGAGGGCCCGGCGTGCGCCGGGCCCTCGCGGAGCCCCGATCGTCCCCGGCAGGAAATCCGTCCCCGGATTGGTGTACCATCTGCACCGGCGAATGCCGTCGATCCGCTGTTCAATCTACGGGGGTGCGGGTGAACGAGCTGACTGCGATTGCAGCCGGGGGGGCCGTGGGCGCGCTGCTGCGCTACTGGGTCTCCGGTCATGTCTACACCTTGTTCGGGCGTGGCTTTCCCTACGGAACGCTGGCCGTGAACGTCATCGGCAGCCTGGTCATGGGGGTCCTTTCCGTGTTGCTGGTGGAGCGGCTGTCCACCGGGCCGGCGCTGCGCGCCTTCCTGCTGATCGGCGGGCTGGGGGCATTCACCACGTTCTCCACGTTCTCCGTGGAAACCCTGAATCTCATGGAAGCCGGACACCCGGGCAAGGCACTGGCCAACGCACTGGTGAGCGTGGTGGTCTGCGTGATGGCCGCGGGTCTCGGCGTACTGGCGGGGCGCAACCTATGAACACCATCGAGGTCACGTTCGTGCATATCTATCTGACCGAGCACCGCGGCCAGCTCGAGGCCCTGCTCGAGCAGCTCCACGACCGGGAGAAGGTGCGGGGGGTGACGGTGTTCCGGGGCATCAGCGGTTTCGGGCGCTCCGGGAAGATGCACTCCTCCTCGCTGCTCGACATCTCCCTGGACCTGCCCCTGGTGGTGGAGTTCTTCGATGAGCCCGCGCGGGTGGAAGCCATACTCGAACACCTCAGCGCCCGCTTCGAGCCCGGACACATCGTGTTCTGGCCCGGCCGCGTCAATGCCTGAGCGCCCCGTGGAGCCGACTCCGGAACGCCCATGCTGGATCTGAAGAAACTGCGCAGCGAACCCCAGACGGTGGCCGACGCCCTGGCGCGACGCGGCTACCGGCTCGATCTGGCCCGCTTCCAGTCCCTGGAGGGGCGGCGCAAGGAGCTGCAGGTACGCGCCCAGCAGCTGCAGGCCGAGCGCAACAGCCGCTCCAAGGCCATCGGCAAGGCCAAGGCGGCCGGGGAGGACATCGAGCCGCTGCTGGCCCAGGTCTCCGGTCTGGGGGAGCAGCTCAAGGAAGCCGAGCAGGAGCTGGAAAGCGTCCAGCAGGGGCTCAACGCCCTGCTGCTGGACATGCCCAACACGCCCGACGCCAGCGTGCCGGACGGGCAGGATGAATCCCACAACGTCGAGGTGCGCCGGTGGGGCGAGCCGCCGGCATTTGACTTCGCGCCCAAGGACCATGTGGACCTGGGCGAGGCCCTGGGCATGCTGGATCTGGAGACGGCCGCCAAGATCGCCGGTGCGCGGTTCGCGGTCATGCGCGGTCCGCTGGCGCGGCTGCACCGGGCGCTGATCCAGTTCATGCTGGACACCCATACCATCGAGCATGGGTACCAGGAGGTTTACGTGCCCTACCTGGTGAACGCCGACAGCCTCTACGGCACCGGCCAGCTGCCCAAGTTCGAGGCGGAGCTGTTCGCCACCACCAACGACCCGACCTATTACCTGATTCCCACCGCGGAGGTGCCGGTCACCAACCTGGCCCGGGGGAACATCGTCGAGGACGCGGACGTTCCTCTGCGGTTCGTGGCCCATACACCCTGCTTCCGCTCGGAAGCCGGCGCCTACGGCAAGGACACCCGGGGCATGATCCGCCAGCACCAATTCGAGAAGGTGGAGCTGGTGCAGCTGGTGCGACCCCGGGATTCCTACGCGGTGCTGGAGTCCCTCACCGGGCACGCGGAAACCATCCTGCAGAAACTCGGGCTGGCCTACCGGGTGGTGGCCCTGTGCACCGGGGATCTGGGCTTCTCCTCGGCCAAGACCTACGACCTGGAAGTCTGGCTGCCGGGGCAGCAGCGCTACCGGGAGATTTCCTCCTGCAGCAATTTCGAGGATTTCCAGGCCCGGCGCCTGCAGGCCCGCTGGCGCAACCCGGACACCGGCAAGCCCGAGCTGCTGCATACCCTCAACGGCTCCGGCCTGGCGGTGGGCCGGACCCTGGTGGCCATCCTGGAGAACTACCAGCGCTCCGACGGGTCTGTCGCTGTCCCCGAGGCCCTGCAGCCCTACCTGGGCGGCCGGACAGTGATTGGCGCCTGACCGCCCGCCCGCGGACCCGGACCGGCCGGGTCCACGGGGCCCCGACCGGACTAAAGCCGCGCCTGCTGGATCAGTGACTCGAAGCGGTTAACCATGCCGGCCAGCGCTTCGCTGGTGGCTTGCGTATGCTCGGCGCCTTCGGCGGTCTCGTCGGCCACCTGGCTGATGTTCACCAGGTTGCGGTTGATTTCCTCGGCGACCGCGGACTGTTCCTCGGCAGCGCTGGCGATCTGGCTGGTCATGTCAGTGATGGAGGTGACCGCCGTGTGGATGGCCTGAAGTGCCTGCTGGGCTTCCCGGGCCTGACCCACTGCCGAATCGGCCCGCTCCCGGCTCTGCTTCATCACCCGGGCCGCATCGCCCGATCCCCCCTGCACCCGCTCGATCATGGACTGGATCTCCTGAGTGGAGGTCTGGGTGCGCTGGGCCAGGGTACGCACCTCTTCGGCCACCACGGCAAAGCCCCGCCCGTGCTGACCTGCCCGGGCCGCTTCGATGGCGGCGTTCAGCGCCAGCAGATTGGTCTGCTCGGCGATGGCGTGGATCACGTCCACGACGGAGCCGATGGCTTCGCTGTCACCGTTGAGTTTCTCCACCACGTCCGCCGCCTGTTCCACGTCCCGGGCCAGCAGGTCGATGCTGTCCATGGTGGCGGTTACCACCCGCTTGCCGCTGTCTCCCTCCCGATCGGCGTGCTGAGCGGCCTCGGCCGTCTGAGCCGTGTTGCGGGCCACTTCCTGGACCGTGGCGGCCATCTCGTTCATGGCGGTGGCGACTTGTTCGGTTTCGCTCTTCTGACGCCGAACGCTCTGGGTGGTCTGTTCCACGTTGGCCACCGTCGCCTGGGCGAGGCCACCGAGCTCGCCTGCGGCTTCGTCGATGCGTCCCACCACCGTTCGCACCTTGGCCTGCAGGACCAGCTGGGCCAGGCGCACCTGCCCGACCTCGTCGTCGCGGCCCGTGTAGATCAGGGCCATCAGCGGGTTGTCGAAGACGGCCCGTGCCTCCCGGGCCGCGGCGCGCAGGGGACGGCTCAGCCAGCGGGCCAGGCCGAAACAGGCGGCGGCGCCGCCGCCCAGGGCCAGCACGGCCGGGTAGGCCGCGAGCCCGCCGAAGGCCGCGGAAAAGCCCAGGGTGCTCCCCAGCACCGCCAGGAGGCTGAGGAAATGGCGGGCGGTGGCGCCGGGGTGGGGTTGGAACCGTGG
>DATFLG010000079.1:0-10664 GCA_035267985.1 Gammaproteobacteria bacterium
TGATCTGTGCACGCTCCATGTCGGGGAGCAGGCGCGCCACGCTGGCCTGTACCCGATCCAGAAAATCGGCGTCGGGGCTGACCAGGATGGCCTGGGCGTCCTCGTCATGCTCGGCCTGGGAAAACAGGTCCATGGCAATCCAGTCCGGGTCGGTGTGGCCGTCGCAGACCACCAGGATCTCCGACGGGCCGGCGATCATGTCGATGCCCACCGTCCCGAAGACCATGCCCTTGGCGGTGGCCACATAGATATTCCCGGGACCGACGATCTTGTCCACCCGGGGCACCGTCTCGGTGCCATAGGCCAGGGCTGCCACCGCCTGGGCCCCCCCCAGGGCGAACACCCGGTCCACACCGGCCACCGCCGCCGCCGCCAGCACCAGGTCGCTCACTTCCCCGTCAGGTGTCGGCACGGCCATGATCAGCTCGGGCACCCCCGCCACCTTCGCGGGCACCGCGTTCATGAGTACCGAGGAGGGATAGGCCGCCTTGCCGCCGGGAACATACAGGCCCACCCGGTCCAGGGGCGAGACCTGCTGGCCCAGCACCGTTCCGTCGGCCTCGGTGTATGACCAGGATTCCATCTTCTGGTGCCCGGCGTACGTCCGCAGGCGCTCGGCCGCCAGCTCCAGGGCCTGGCGCTGATCCGCCGGTATCGACTCGCGGGCCCGTTGCAGGCGTGCGGCGTCGATCACCAGCTCGCTCATGCTGCGGGCTTCAAGCCGGTCGAAGCGGTTGGTGTACTCCAGCACCGCGGCATCACCGCGGCGGCGCACGTCGGCGAGAATGTCGCGCACGGTGGCGCTGACCCGCTCGTCGGAGACGCCTTCCCAGGCGAGCAGTTTCTCGAGCTCGGTCCAGAAGCCGGTGTCGGCGCTGTTCAGGCGTTTGATCTGAGACATAGTGGGTAACCCGTTGCGTTGCGGACGCTGGCAGGCCGGGCTCAGGCGGCGTCGGCCGCCTGACGGCGGACCGCCTCTTCCATCTGGCCCACGAACTCCATGACCCGCCCGTGCTTCATCTTCAAGGCGGCCTTGTTCACCACCAGGCGGGAGCTGATGTCGGCGATATGCTCCAGGGGGGCCAGGCCATTGGCCTTGAGGGTGCTGCCGGTATCCACCAGATCCACGATACGGTGGGCCAGCCCCACCAGGGGTGCCAGCTCCATGGAGCCGTAGAGCTTGATGATCTCCACCTGCTGGCCCTGGGCGGCGAAGTAACGCCGGGTGGTGTCCACATACTTGGTGGCCACCCGCAGCCGCACCCGGGGGGCGAGTGCGTCAGGAGGGCCCGCCACCATCATGCGGCAGCGTGCAATGCGCAGGTCCAGGGGCTCGTACAGCCCCGCGCCGCCGTGCTCCATGAGCACGTCCTTGCCGGCGACCCCCAGGTCCGCCGCGCCATATTCCACGTAGGTGGGCACGTCGCTGGCGCGGATGATCACCAGCTTCACATCCGCACGGTTGGTGCCCAGAATGAGCTTGCGGCTGCGCTCGGGGTCCTCGGCGGGCTGGATACCGGCATGGGCCAGCAGAGGGAGGGTCTCTTTGAATATGCGCCCCTTGGACAGGGCGATGGTCAGCTGATCGGCCATGGGAAGAAGTCCACAGTGAGGCACACGGGCCGCGGCCACGGCAACCCTATTGTGCCATACCCGCGTCGGACCTACACCGTGCCCGTCAGGCCGGCACCCGCCGGATGCGGGCACCCAGCTGGGCGAGCTTTTCCTCGATGCATTCGTAGCCGCGGTCGATGTGATAGATCCGGTCCACCGCCGTGTCGCCCTCGGCCACCAGGCCCGCCAGCACCAGGCTGGCCGAGGCCCGCAGGTCGGTGGCCATCACCGGTGCGCCGGTAAGTTGCTCCACGCCCCGGCTGATGGCCGTGTTGCCTTCCAGGCGGATGTCCGCCCCCATGCGCTGCATCTCGTGGACATGCATGAAACGGTTCTCGAATACGGTTTCCGTGATGGTGCCCACGCCCTCGGCGATGGCGTTCAGGGCCGTGAACTGGGCCTGCATGTCGGTGGGAAACGCCGGATACGGGGCGGTGCGCACGTTCACCGCGCGCGGCCGCTGCCCCTGCATGTCCAGCTCCACCCAGTCCGGTCCGCAGCTCACCGAGGCGCCGGCTTCGCGCAGGGTCTGCAGCACGGCGTCCATGACATCCGGACGGGTGTTCTTGACCTTGACCCGCCCGCCGGTAATGGCCGCCGCCACCAGATAAGTGCCGGTTTCGATGCGGTCCGGCAGCACGTCGTAGCGGGTGCCCGAAAGGTTGTCCACGCCCTCGATCTCGATGGTATCGGTGCCGGCACCGTAGACCTTCGCCCCCATCTGGTTGAGGCAGTTGGCGAGATCGACCACCTCCGGCTCGCGGGCGGCGTTCTCGATCAGGGTGGTCCCTTTGGCGAGGGTGGCGGCCATCATCAGGTTCTCCGTGCCCGTCACGGTAATCATGTCCATGACCAGTCGCGCCCCCCGCAGGCGCTCGGCCCGGGCCTTGATGTAGCCGCCCTCGACGCGAATGTCCGCGCCCAGCGCCTGCAGCCCCTTGATGTGCAGGTTCACCGGCCGCGAACCGATGGCGCAGCCGCCGGGCAGGGACACGTCCGCCCGACCGTAGCGGGCCAGCAGGGGGCCCAGCACCAGGATGGAGGCCCGCATGGTCTTGACCAGCTCATAGGGGGCATAGAAGTCCCGGATGCCGCGGGGATCCACCTCGATGTTCATGCGCTCGTCCACCACCAGGTCCACGCCCATGCGCCCGAGCAGCTCCATGGAGGTGGTCACATCGTGCAGATGGGGCACGTTGCCCACCACAACGGTCTCGTCCGCCAGCAGCGTGGCAACCAGAATGGGGAGGACGGCGTTCTTGGCGCCGGATATGCGGATGTCGCCGTCCAGGCGCATACCGCCGCTGATGATCAACTTGTCCAATGGGGCGGGCCTACTGAATGCGGGAACTGGAGGCCCACTTTTCGGGCGTGTAGGTATGCAGCGCCAGCGCGTGGATGTCGCTGTGCATATGCTGGCCCAGAGCGCCGTAGACCATCTGGTGCTGCTGCACCATGGTCTTGCCCTCGAAGAGCGCACTGACCACCGTGGCCTCGAAGTGGTCTCCTTCGCCCGTCACCGTCACCTCGGCGTCGGTGATCGATTTTTCGATCAGTTGCTTGATGTCCTCTGCGCGCATGATTGAAGCACCTGTTGTTGGGGCCGCCGGCGGATCACTGACGCAGCTTGTAGCCGGTGCGCAGCATGACCAGGCAGATGGCCATGACGACCAACACGAATGTGCCGCCCACGGCCAGGCTGACCCAGGGAGAGACGTCGGAGACGCCCAGTATCCCGTACCGGAAACCGTCAATCATATAGAAAAACGGGTTGAAACGGGACACCTGCTCCCACAGGGACGGCAGGGAATGGATGGAATAGAACACGCCACTGAGAAACGAAAGCGGCAGAACCACAAAGTTCTGGAACGCCGCCAGCTGCTCGAACTTGTCGGAGGAGACCCCCGCCACCACGCCCAGGGTGCCCAGAAACGCGCTGCCCATGGCCGCAAACAGCAGAGCCCAGCCCACGTGGCTGACCGGCAGGGTGATGAAGAACTGCGCCACCAGGAACACGCCCGCCCCGACCAGCAGGCCGCGCACCACGGCCGCCGCCACGAAGGCCACCATGAACTCCCCGGGAGAGACCGGCGAAAGCAGGAGAAACACCAGATTTCCCGTCATCTTGGACTGGATCAGGCTGGAGGAGCTGTTGGCGAAGGCGTTCTGGATGACGCTCATCATGGTCAGCCCCGGGATCAGGAAGGCGGTATAAGGGATGCCCGGGTAGATCTGGACATGCTCCTCCAGGACCTGTGCGAACACCAGCAGATACAACAGGGCGGTCACCACCGGCGTGAGCACCGTCTGCACCGTCACCTTGAGGAACCGCATGACCTCCTTGCGGAAAACCGTGTACAGGCCGCGCCAGTTGATCATGCCGCCGCCTCATGGGTGAGCTCCAGGAAGACATCCTCCAGCCCCATGTCCCGGGTACGCAGGTCGACGATGCTCTGTCCGGCCTGCTTGAGGGCGTCCAGCACGGCGCCGATCTGGTCGTCGAGCTTGTGCAGGCGCAGGGTCACGGACGCGCCCTCGCGCTCCGTGACCAGGCGTTCCAGGGCCGGCGGCAGGGGCTTTTCCCCGTCGCTCAGGGTCAGGCACAACAGGCGGTAAGGATGGCGGGCCAGCAGCGCGGGTTTGCTGTCCAGGGCCCGCACGTCGCCGTGATGGAGGATGGCGATCCGGTCGCACAGGGTTTCGGCCTCCTCCAGGTAATGGGTGGTCAGCACGATGGTGTGTCCCGCCGCGTGCAGGCGTCGGGTGAAATGCCACAGCGCCATGCGCAGTTCCACATCCACGCCCGCCGTCGGCTCGTCCAGGACCACCACCTGGGGCTTGTGCACCAGCGCCTGGGCGATCAGCACCCGCCGCTTCATCCCGCCCGACAGGTCGTGGAGGTTGTCGTCGGCCTTGTGGGAGAGGTCGAGCACCTCGAGCAGCTCGCCCAGCCACGCCTCGTTCTCGGGGCCGCGGCCGAAATAGCCCGACTGCAGACGCAGCATCTCCCTGACGGTGAAAAACGGATCGTAGACCAGTTCCTGGGGCACCACGCCCAACGCATCCCGGGAGTGGCGGTACTGGCGCACCACGTCGTAACCCATGACCAGGATGCGACCGCTGGTGGGCCGCACCAGTCCAGCCATGATATTGATCAACGTGGATTTTCCGGCTCCGTTGGGGCCCAGCAGGCCGAAGAACTCGCCCTCTTCAATCGCGAAATCCACGCCCCGAAGGGCATGAAGCTCACCGTAGTCCTTGCGGACTTCCTGGAAACGCACCGCCTCGGTCATCTCAATCCCTGCTCAACGGCAGAACCTGATCCAGACTGCTGACCCGGGCGATGGCCAGCATCTGATGCGGCATGTTCACGAAGCGCACGGAACGTTCGTTGCGCCGCGCCTCGCGCATCCATTCCACCAGCAGCGCCAGTCCGGCGGAATCGGCCCGCTCCACACCCCGCAGGTCGACGATCATGTCGGCGTCGCCGCGGAACAGGCTCCGGGACTGCTCGTACAGCCGCGGCACCGTGGTGAAGGTCACCGTGCCCCGGACCACCAGCCGCCCGTTCCGGGCGGCCTCGATGGAGGCGTCCTCGGTCATGCCCCGGCGTTCCGGTTGCGCTTGGCCAGCATGTCGATGAGCCCGTCCAGCCCTTGCTGGCGGACCTGGCTGCTGAAGGTGCTGCGGTAATTGGACACCAGGCTCACCCCGTCCACCGTCACGTCGTAGACCTTCCAGCCATCGGCGGTCTTCTCCATGCTGTAGTTGATGGGAATGGGGGGGCCGCCGGACTGCCTGACCCGGGTGCGCACCGTCACGTCCCGGGCGTCGGAATCCCTGTGCAGGGGGAGGTATTCCACGCTCTGGTCGCTGTACTGCTCCAGCGCCTTGCCGTAGGTGCGTACCAGCAGGGTGCGGAACTCGTCCACGAAGCGCCGGCGCTGGTCGGGCGTCGCGCGCCGCCAGTAAAGACCCAACGCCCACCGGGACATGCGCTGAAAATCGAAATGCGGCAGCACGATATCCTTGATCAGGCCGTAGAGCTTGGCGGGATCCTGCTGGATCTGCGCCTTGTTGTCGCTGAGCGCCGCCAGCATCCGCTGGGAGGTCTGGTGCACCAGCGCCTCGGGAGACTGCCCGGTATCGGCGGCGGCCGGCAGGAACGCGGCCGTCAACAGGAGCACAAAGGGGACGATCCATCTCATGGCAGCTTTCCGCAGTTTGTGGGATCCCGGTTCGCACGGGAGGGCGGCGGCAGGCCGGGCGCCCGCCCGGATGCCGAAACGGGCCTATTCTCCCAACTTTCGGCCTGCCAACCAAGGGTCAGGGAAATTGCCAGCCCGGGACGGCGCCATGCCCCGCCCCGGAGACCGTCCTGACGGGCACTTCCCTATTGGGCGCTCGGCCCCCCGGAGGCCTTGCTGAACAGCAGCTGCCCGATCAGCTGCTCGAGGACCAGGGCGGACTGGGTGAGCTTGATACGGCTGCCGTCCTTGAGATACTGCTCGGCCCCGCCCGGCTGCAGCGAGACGTACTGCTCGCCCAGCAGACCGGCGGTAAAGATCCGGGCCGAGGTATCCACCGGGAACTTGTCGTAGCGCTTTTCGATGTTCATGCGCACGACCGCCTCATACCGGTCGTTGTCGAACTGGATGGAGGAGACCCGCCCGACGGTCACGCCGGCCACCGTCACCGGGGCACGCACCTTCAGGCCACCGATATTGTCAAACTCCGCAGTCACCGTGTAGCCATTCTGGCCGCCGAATTCGCTGAGGTTGCTCACCTTCATGGCCAGCACGAAGAATGCACCAATGCCCGCAGCCACGAAAACGCCGACCACGATTTCTATCCAGCGGCTAGTCTGCATATCACATTCCCTTAAACATGATCGCCGTCAGCACGAAGTCCAGTGCAAGCACTGCGAGCGAAGCGTACACCACGGTCCGGGTCGTGGCGCGGCTCACCCCCTCCGAAGTGGGCACGGCATCGTAACCTTCGAACACGGCGATCCAGGTCACCACGAACCCGAACACGGCACTTTTTATTACTCCATTGAGGATGTCGACCTGGAAATCCACCTTGGACTGCATCTGGGACCAGAACGCGCCGGGATCCACCCCCAGCAGGTCCACGCCCACGAAATAGCCGCCGAACACCCCCACCATGCTGAAAATGACGGCCAGCAGCGGCAGCGAGATCACGCCGGCCAGGAAACGCGGCGCCACCACCCGCTTGAGCGGGTCCACCGCCATCATCTCCATGCCGGAGAGCTGCTCCGTGGCCTTCATCAGACCGATCTCCGCCGTCAGTGCCGAGCCGGCCCGTCCCGCGAACAGCAGCGCGGAAATCACGGGCCCGAGCTCGCGCACCAGGGACAGCGACACCACCACCCCCAGGGACTCCTCGGCATTGAACTTGACCAGGGTATTGTATCCCTGCAGCCCCAGGACCATGCCCACGAAAAGCCCTGACACCACGATGATCAGCAGCGACAGTACACCGGCGGAGTACACCTGGGCCACCACCAGTCCCGGGCGCGGCAGCAGGCTCCCCAGCCCCCCCAGAACCTGCACCAGGAACAGGCCCGCCCGGCCGAGACGCTCGAACAGACCCAGCCCGAAACGTCCCATGTGCTGCAGCCAGTCGATCACGCCCGCCGCCTCCACCGTCGGGACGTCCACGGCCGCCCGGGCCGGGGGTCACCCACTGTCGCGCAGCTGCTCACCGAATGCTCCTCAGGCCCCCACCAGCAGGTCGTCCAGATACTCCGCCGCCGGGTAGTGAAACGGCACCGGACCATCGGGCAGCCCCTGCATGAACTGCTGCACCCACGCCGAGGAGGAGCGGTTGAGGGCTTCCGGAGAGCCCTGCTCGACCACCTCGCCGTCGGACAGCACGTACAGGTAATCGGAGATGGACGCCGTCTCCTGCACGTCGTGGGAGACGATGATACTGGTCAGGCCCAGGGCGTCATTGAGCAGGCGGATCAGCTGCACGGCGGCCCCCTTGGAGATGGGGTCGAGCCCCGTAAACGGCTCATCATACATGATCATGGTGGGGTCCAGCGCGATCGCCCTTGCCAGGGCCACCCGCCGCGCCATGCCGCCGGAGAGCTCCGCCGGCATCATATCCCGCGCGCCCCGCAGCCCCACCGCCTGCAGCTTCATCAGCACCAGGTCCCGAATCATGGGCTCGGACAGGGCAGAATGCTCCCGCAGCGGGAAGGCCACGTTGTCGAAGACGCTCAGATCGGTGAGCAGCGCGCCGCTCTGGAAAAGCATCCCCATGCGCTTGCGCAGCTCGTACAGGGCCCGGTGGCGCAGCCGGGGCACTTCCTGCCCGTCGACCCGTATGCTGCCCGCGTCGGGCCGCAGCTGGCCGCCGATGAGACGCAGCAGGGTGGTCTTGCCGGTGCCGCTGGGCCCCATGATGGCCGTGACCTTGCCACGGGGGATATCCAGGTCCACCCCCCCGAAGATCATTCGGGCGCCGCGCAGGAAGCGCAGGCCACGAATGCATACCAGCATATCGTTCCCGGGTTGTTCTTTTTCTTGTGGTTTCATGATCTCGTCAGCGCTAACGGCCCGGGCAAGTGTTGCTAAGGGCCGCGGGAGAGTCAACTCCGCGGGTGCGGGCCCGGTTGGCAGGCCCTACGCTCCCAGCAGCTGCAGGATGGTCTCTGCATCCTGCAGCACCTCCATCGCCGGAGGATCGCCCTCGACGATGACATAGGCTCTGCCCGGGGGCCCGGCGGCGGTCAGCACCTGCTGCAGAAGCTCGCCGAGCTTGCGCCGGCCGGATTGTCCAGGGCCCACCAGCGCCAGCACCGCCGGCCGGTTCCCGGCATCGGGACCGGGCCAGACCCAGCCGGCCCCGCTGTCGGCCACCCACTCCGGAGCAGCCTCAGAGGCCGGCGGCGGTTCAAGCCACACCGTGTACCGTGCGGCGAGCCGGCGGACCAGCCGCTCCAGCCGGGCGCCGGACTCCGGGGCCGCCGGCCAGCGCACCAGCACCCCTTCCAGCCGCTCGCCGAAGGGCTCGAGCCGGCCCAGCCAGTCCCCGCCGGGGTCCCGGGGCCGCTCCCCGGCGGGCAGGGTCACCTCGGCCAGGAACGCGAAGTCGTCCGGGACCTCCGCGAGCCACCCGCGCACGTCTGCGGGGTCGGCCTGCCCGAGGCGGTCCGCGGAAACCAGGACGCACCGGAACTCGTTGGCGTAGTAGGCCAGGCGCCACTCCCCGGGAAGATCCTCCGGGTAGAACAGCCCCTCCCAGGCCTCGTACTCCCAGTCCCGGGCGCCGATCTGCGCCCCGGCCGGGGCCCCGGACCCGGATTCCGGCGGTGGGTGTCGTTGGGAATCCATAAGAACAGTATAACCCGCGCGCACTTGCAACCGCCCATGGGAAGCTTGACACTTCTCCTGCCATGGATTTCGACCTGTTCTACGAGCTTTCCGTCCCGGCCTTCCTGGGCCGCAGCGAAACCGAAGTCTTCCACGACGCCCTGGCGGAGCTGGAACTGGCCGAGGCCTGCGGCTTTCGCAGCGCATGGCTGGTGGAACATCACTTCATGACGGAGTATTCCCACAGCTCCGCCCCGGATCTGTTCCTGGCCGCCGCCTCCCAGCGCACCCGCCGGCTGCGCCTGGGCCACGGCATCGTCCCCCTTCCCTACGCCCACCCGGTCAAGGTGGCCGAGCGCCTCGCCACCCTGGACGTTCTGTCCGGCGGCCGGCTGGATTTCGGTTTCGGGCGGGGTTTTTCCCCGAAGGAGTACGACACCTTCGGGGTTTCCATGGGGGAGAGCCGCAGCGTCACCGAGGAATCCCTGGCGATCCTGCAGGCCTCCTTCCGGGGCGAACCCGTGACCTTCCACGGCCGTCACTTCCAACTGGACGGCGTGCCCATCCTCCCCCGTGTCGTGCAGCGGCCCCACCCGCCCCTGTGGACGGCGGCGGTGAGCCCCGAGAGCTTCGAGCTGGCCGCCCGGCTGGGGATCGGGGCGCTGGTGGGCCCCTTCAAGCCCTGGTTCATGGTCCGCGAGGACATTCGCCGCTACCGGAAGCACTGGCGCCAGACCCACGGGGACGGCGCGGCCACGCAAAGCCAGAACCCGAGGGTGGGCATGACCCTGGGGGTGTTCTGCCTGGAAGACGGCAAACGGGCCCGGGAGCTGGCCAGACCGGCCATGACCTGGTTCTACCGCCAGCTGTTCGCCCAGACGCTCCCGGTGCTGGAAAAGCTGTACGAAAGCTACGAGTACTACCGCCGCCTGGGACGACTGCGGGGCCTGCTGGACAAGGCCGTCAACCTTACCGTGCTGGAATCCCTGGGCATGGTCATCGTCGGGGACCCGGAGCACTGCAGCGAGCGCCTGCAGGCCCTGGCAGACGCGGGCGTGGACCATGTCCTGTGCGCCATCGGGGCGGGCGCCCTGCCCACCGCCCAGGTCCGGGCCTCCATGGAGGTCCTGGCCCGACACGTGATGCCCCGGTTCGCCGGGTCCGAGCCCGCCGTCGGTTCTGCCGGGGAGGGCGGCCCGCCCCCCCCGTGAAGGTGCTGGTCACCGGCAGCGCGGGCCACCTGGCCCGGGCGGTGCTGCCCCGGCTGTGCGCCGACCCCCGCATCAGCCGGGTCACCGGCGTGGACCTGCACCCCGGCGAATTCCGCCATCCCCGTTTCCGCGAGTACCGGTGCGACATCCGCGGCCCCGACCTGGCGGCCCGCATGGCCGATCACCAGGCGGTGATCCACATGGCCTTCGTGGTCATGCGGGGGGACCTGGGCCGGCGGCGCCGCGACCGGGCCCTGATGCGTGATATCAACGTGGCCGGCAGCCGCCATGTCTTCCAGTGCGCAGCGGCGGCCGGGGTGGAACGGGCCGTGCACCTGTCCAGCGCCGCCGCCTACGGCGCCTGGCCGGACAACCCCCCGCGCCTGGAAGAGACCGCCGTGCTGCGGCCGAATCCCGGCTTTGCCTACGCCGAGGACAAGGCCGAGGTGGAACGCTGGCTGGACGCCTTCGGGGATGCCCCCCGGGCGCCGGCCCT
>DATFLG010000080.1:0-4473 GCA_035267985.1 Gammaproteobacteria bacterium
AAGCCAAAAGGATAAGGCCTCGAATCCCACCGGCTGCGAGCTTTAGAACTCCGTTTTTATCGTCAAAATTGCTCGCCTAACCGCACGCCCAGGCTGTGATAGTGACAGACCTCGCTTTTCTGCTCCAAGGTGGATGGTCTAAGCGCTCAGGAGCCATCGTTTTTGGTAATAAACTCCATGTAAACAGAGGCGTGACGAGGTCCGATCCCGCCCTGCCGCCCTGCCGAGGTCTTCGAGTTCAACCTGCCCATACATCCCGGCTCGCGAGGATGTAGACCAAGCCGGTGAATGCGCACAGCAGGTGATGCAGGACTACTACCCGGCTGCCGTCTGGTGCGATAAAGCCACCTTTAAATCCGGTGGATGGAAAGCCTGCATGAAGCGGCATTAACTGCTGATTCCCCTCCCCTCGGCCGGGTCGGGTTATCCGACCCCGCTGCTTTTTCCGGCTTGACGTGTCCGCCCATGCACGATCAGTCAAGCGCGCTAACATGCATGTTCCACCCTCGGGGTCGATTACCGCCCCCCCCCTCACTGACGGCTACACCGGAAAAATGGCGGAAGAAGGGCTCAGTACCCTCTTTCTCCTTTTTCTCTCCCAAAAGGGTACTGACGCCTTTTCCTTCAGTGGGTAATGTCCAGGGTGTGGACGCAGCCATCGTCGGGCCACCGCAGCACGGCGGCCTGCCGGTCCGGGTCCCACTGCCAGTCCCGGGCGCTTTTGCCGTCGATGGTTGCGCGGTCCGGCGGCCGGCCCAGATGAACGTGCAGCACGAGACGGCGGGGATGGGGCCGATAGGGGCCTGTGCGGTGCCCCACGGTCACGGTGGTTGTCCTGTCGTCCCGACGTACGCCGAAGACGGTTTCGGCCAGTCCGCCCTGGAGGTAGTCCGCGGAGTCGCCGTCGTCCTCGATGAGCGTCCATTCGCCGGGGGCACCGGGATAGACGGCCACGGTGAGCTCGGTCAGCGGCTCCGCGGTGCACTGGCGAAGGTTGCCGAGGGTCAGCACCGCCCCGGCCCTGACGAACACGGGAATCCGTCCCAGCGGTGCGCAGACGACATGCGATCCCCCGTCCATCATCCGGCCGGTGTGAAAGTCGTACCACAGGCCTTCGGGCAGGCGCACCAGCCGGTCGGTGGCGCCCGGCTCGTACACCGGTGCGACCATCAGGTGGGGACCGATCATGACCTGGTCCTCCACGTGGTACAGGTCGTGGCGATCCGGAAATTCGTACACCAGGGGGCGCCAGATCGGCGCCCCGGTGCGGTGGGCCAGGTGCGCCAGCGTGTACAGATAGGGCAGCAGCCGGTAGCGCAACTCGATGGCCCGGCGGCTGACGGCCTCCACCTCCGGCCCGAACTGCCAGGGTTCCTGGGGCCGGGTGCCGGTGGCCGTGTGGCAGCGCATGAAGGGGTAGAACGTCCCCAGCTCCATCCAGCGGGCGTAGAGCTCGGGGTGGGCGTTCTCGTAGAAGCCGCCGATATCCACGCCCACATGGACCATGCCCGACAGGCCCATGCCGGCCAGCTGGGGAACGCTCTGGGCCAGGTCCTCCCAGCGGGAGCTGTTGTCCCCCATCCAGGACACGGCGTAGCGCTGGGTCCCCGTGAATGCGCTGCGGGTCAGGACCCAGGGACGGCGCCGGGGGCGCAGCCGCTCCAGGCCCTCGCGGGTCGCCCGGGCCATGAGATGCCCATAGAAGTTGTGGGTCTCGGCATGAGAGGTCGCTTCGTCGGGATCCCCCTGGGGGGAGGCCAGGGGCACCGGGCCCAGACGCAGCCCGGGCGCGCCCACGGGACGGTCGAAGATGGCCGGCTCGTTCATGTCCACCCAGATTCCGTCCACGCCGGCCTCCACCAGCGGGGTGTGCTGGTCCCCCCACCACCGGCGCACGTCGGCGCGGGTAAAATCCGGAAACAGGCACGGGCCGGGCCAGCAATAGCCGGCGAACGGCTCACCGTCCGGGCGGCGGATGAAGACATCCCGGGCCAGTCCCTCCCGGGCCACCGGGTAGTCCGGGCTCAGGTCATATTTCACCCCGGGGTCGAGAATGCAGACCGTATGCACGCCCCGGGCATGGAGCGCCTCCGTCAGGGCCGGGGGATCGGGGAACCGGTCCGGGTCCCAGGTGAAGTCCCGGTAGCCCCGCATGTAGTCGATGTCCAGATGAAGCGCGTCCAGCGGTATCCCCCGGTCGCGAAAGCTGGCGACGACGGAGCCGGCCTGGGCGCTGTCCGGATAGCTCCACCGGGACTGGTGGAAGCCCAGCGCCCACAGGGGCGGCACCGGGGGGCGCCCGGTCAGGCGGGTCAACTGCTCCACCACCTGCGCCGGTGCAGGGCCCGTCAACAGGAAGTAGTCCAGCTCGCCGCCCAGGGTGAGGATTCTGAGGACGTCCTCCTCCGTGGCGCCCAGGTCGAAGTGGCTGTACCCGCCCGAATGCAGGAACAGCCCCCAGGCCAGTTCCGGCCGGACGGCCAGGAGGAACGGGTGGGCCTGGTAGAGGTTGTCATGGGCCCGGCTGTGGGCCGGCGGCAGTATGTCCGTGGTCCAGTTGCTCAGCCGTCGGTGGCGCCGGTTCAGGCGGCCGGTGCGCTGGCCCAGGCCGGTATAATGTTCCCGGGACGACAGGTGCTTGGACAGCTCCACCGCGGTGGCTGCCGCTCCGGCGGGCAGGGCGTCCGTTTCATCGCCCGCGATCCCCAGGGCGTCGGCCCTTGCCGGGTGCCATGCGGGGCCTTCCAGATCCCGGGCGAACTCGGTCCCGGATCCGGCGATGAACCCGACGGCACCGCTGCGCCTATCGATCCGGGCCCCCCAGGTGCCGGCGTCAATGGCGATGGTGCCGTCGCGTTCGGCGCAGTCCAGCAGGCTCCCGCCCGGGGCGGCGGCCCCGGTGAGCATGTCCCAGGAAGGCGCCCCCTTGAACCGCCCGTCGGGTGCAAAGCGCACCCGCAGAATGTCCCGGTCCATCGCCTCGATGCGGGTCGTGCCCGTTTGATGCACCGCCTCGAACCGGGGCCCGTGGACCTGCCAGGACATCACACGCCCGCAGCGGGTGGGGCGTTCCGACATCGAGCCATGGCCTGTCGTGCATTCATGATGGGATAACATTCATGATGGGATAACGACTAGCACAGGGTTTCGTCCGCTGCCGGACTCACCGGTGGGTGATGTGTCGGCGGGGATTCACCGTGCCGGCGGCGCGGTCCTGTTCCGGCGCAGCCGCCGCGAGCCGGTGCCGAAGGGGATGTCGTCCACCCTCAGGGAGACGGTGGCCAGATCGGGAGCCTGGTCATGGGCGCCCTCCGCGTCCACGCCCATGGTGCGGCACAGATCGAGAAAGGCCGGACGCAGATAGGGCTCGGCCGGGACGGCTTCGCCGTGAATCATCTCCCCCGGCCGGTAATGCATGAGGATGTCCAGGTCGGCGGGCCGGTCCAGGCGGTCCCGATGCCGGTCCGAGCGGTCCCGGCCGAGGGCCTCTTCCAGGGCGTTGAAGAACGCCTTGACCCGGGCCTGCCCCTCATCGGTTTCCACGAACAGCACGGCGTTGAGAAAAGCATGAGGGGTGTCGATCCCCAGGGGCGCGGTGCGTACCACGGGGCTGATCCACAGTCCCCCGAAATGCCCCAGCAGATGGTCCACCACCGCGGGCACGTTGCGCTCGGGGGCCAGGTTGCTGCCCAGGCCGACGAAGAAACCCGGGCGTATCATCGGCCACCCCGGCCGCGCCAGGGAGACTCCGCCAGTGTGGAATCAGGGTCAGTTGACACCATGCCTGCATCGGCTTCTCGAGTGCGCGGTGACACTAGCACGGTATGCGGGAGAATGGCCAGTGAGTCTGTCATCGTCCTGGTCGCCGAAACCGTGTGGCGCAACCCGCGAGAAAACGGGAGCCACGGTAGGGAGGCAAAAGGGTCGCGGAAAGCACGGACGGGAAAAGCGCAGAACCTGAAGTGCAGCAAGGGCAGGGTGCGAACGGCATCTCATGTCATTGGCCGACGTAGTCGGCCCAATGCCCTTCGGTTATTGCGCCCTGCGTCACTTCTGAAGCCACGGATCGAAAAGAATCAAAAGCGCCGCCGGAACCACGGGTCCGCCAGCGCGCAAGAAAGACCCGGCCGAAGCCGGGTCCCGTCGCAGGTTGCGATGGCGCTATTCGGATTCGATGGGAATCCGATGACGCTTCGCCGTCTCCGCCTTGGGGAGCGTGAGCTCCACCACGCCGTCCCTGTAGCTGGCCTTGGCTTTGCTTCCGTCCACCTCGGCCGGCAGGGCGACCGTGCGGGAGAACTCCCCCTGGCTGGTTTCGGCGAAGTAGTAATCGCCTTCTTCCTTTTTCTGCTCGCGCCGGACCGTGCCGCGCAGGGTCACCGTCCGGTCGTTCAGGGACAGATCCAGGTCCTCCTTCGCGACGCCGGGAATCTCGGCGCGGACCAGGATGTCGTTGTCCCGGTCGATCACGTC
>DATFLG010000081.1:0-7874 GCA_035267985.1 Gammaproteobacteria bacterium
TCCGCAACACGGACATTGCCCAGGAGCTGGCGCTGCCGCCGGTGAAGATTCACTGTTCGGTGCTGGCCGAGGATGCGATCAAGGCGGCGATCGCCGACTACCGCGCCAAGCACGACGCCGGCGAGGACCGCGAAAGCGCCTGAATGACCCGCTCGGGATCCGCATGCAGAGACGGGGCCTTCTGGCCCCGTTTTTTTGTGAACCCTTTATCGTCTCCGGCCTGCGCGGTGGCTGTTTTGTGACCTGGGTCGCCCCTGATGGGGCGCGGTGTTCACAGAAAGGGGCGCGTCGATCCCGATAATGGAGGTCGTCCGATGAATGATTGGAGGACCTCATGTACAAGTGGATTGCACTGCTGCTGGCCGTCTATCTGTTCCATGATCCCAGCGGGCCGCTGCACGCACTGGCCGGGATGCGCGACTACGTCATCACCGCCGCCGTGGTGCTGTTCCTGCAGCCGTTCCTGGTGCGCCACCTGGACTGACCCGGTGAGCGCTCATGCCCCGACGACCCGGCGGTACACCAGCAGCCGGTTGTTGGCGGGCATGGGATGATCGCGCACCTGCGCCAGACCGGCGGGGCCGGCCAGCTCGTCCAGAGCGCGTACATCACGCACCCCGCTGGCCGGATCCCTGGCCTTCAGCCACTGGTCGAAGCGCTCGTTGCTGGCGCTGGTGTGACGCCCGTCGTAGCTGAAAGGGCCGTACAGGCAGAAAACCCCGTTCGGAACCAGGATGAGACCCACGCCGGCGAACATCGCCTGTACCTGGAGCCACCCCATGATATGGGCCGTGTTGGCGCTGAACACGCCATCGTAGCCCGGCTCCGGCCAGGGTCCCGCCACGTCCAGGGCAATGGGTGGCAAGGCGTTGCCGGCGCCGGCGGCCGCCAGCCAGGCGCGGATGCCTGGATGATGGACGGGCAGATCGCTGGTCTGCCACTGCAGGTGGGGGAGGCGCGGCGCGAAGAAGGCGGCGTGCTGCCCCGTGCCGCTGCCGATCTCGAGCACGGTCCGGCAGTTCGTGAGCTCCTGTTCCAGGACCTCCAGAATCGGCACCTTGTTCTGCTCACACGCTTCGGAATAGGGCCTGTCCATGAGCGCTCCGGCCGCTGCCGGCCCTGACGCGGGTCAGGGCGGGTATAAGATCAGGGGATTCTAACGGACCTGTCGATCCGGTTCAGCCCCGCTGTGTGCCTCAAGTTCCCGGCAGGTCGTCCGTTAAGGAAAGAGACATCCCGATTTCCTTTCCGCGTGCTCCACCATGGGCGACTCCGCCGACAGGGCCGAAACCGACCACGAAGCCGAACCTCAGGGCCTGGACGGGTGGATTCGGTATCTCAGCGACCAGGGCATGCCCGTGCTGGCCCGTACCGTGCGGGATGTCTCCGGAGTCGCCTCCAACCGGGCCAGTTCCGCGGCCGAGCTGGCAAGGGTGGTCCTCCAGGATGCCGGGATGACCGCCCGACTGCTGCGCATTGCCAACAGCCCTCACTTCAATCCGGGCCGGCGCAGCGTCAGCACCGTCAGCCGGGCGGTGGTGCTGCTGGGCTTCGACACGGTGCGCAGCATCTGCCTGTCCATCGCCGTGGTGGAATCCCTGGTGGACGGCCCCCACCGTGACGAGCTGGTGCGGGAGATGGCCCGTTCCTTCCATGCGGCAGTGCAGGCCCGCTCCTTCGCCCTCAAGCGCAACGACTCTTCCCCGGAAGAGGTATTCATCGCCACCCTGCTGTTCCGGCTGGGCAAGATGGCGTTTCTCATTCACGGGGGCAAGCTGGCCGACCGTCTGGCCCGAACCCTTGCCCGCACGGAGGGCGACGCCGGCGAGACCGAGCAGCGGGTGCTGGGCTTCAGGCTCCGGCAGCTCACCGCGGGGCTGACCCAGGAATGGAAGCTGGGCGCCCTGGTGCGCCATGCCCTGGAAGGCAAGCAGGACGCGGACCCGCGGGTGAGCAACGTTGTTCTGGGACACGAGCTGTCACGGTGCGCCGAGCAGGGCTGGAACACGCCCGAGACCCGGCACCTGATGGAGCGCATCGCCGAAACCCTGTACCTGCCCCTCGATCAGGTGAGCCGCCTGGTGGGGACGAACGCGGTTGAAGCCGCCCGCACGGTCACCTACTACGGCGCCCAGGATGCGGGGCGACTGATTCCGGTGCCGAGCCGGTCTGGCACGAACCGTCCCGGGATCGAGGAGGATTCGACGCCGGAGCCGGCCATCCAGGACTTTCCCGAGCCCGATCCCCTGCTCCAGCTGCAGATACTGCGGGAGGTGTCGGCACTGATGGAGACCCGGCCGGACATCAGTCTGCTGCTGGAGATGGTCCTGGAGGGGATCTACCGCGGGGTCGGGATGGACCGCACCCTGTTTGCCCTGCGCTCGGCGGACAAGCAGATGTTGAAGGCACGCTACAGCCTGGGCTGGCAGAAGGACCGCATGCAGCGCCAGTTCCTGTTCGAGATCAATCCCCTCAAGGCGAACGTGTTCAGTCACCTGCTGGAGACGTCCGAGGCCCTGTGGGTAAGCGAGCAACCCGACGCGGATCTGGCGGGGCTGCTCACCCCGGCAGTCACGGAGCTCACCGAAGGGGCCCCCTTCTTTGCCATGTCCATCGAGGTGCAGGGGCAGCCCATCGGGCTGTTCTATGCCGACCGCCAGCCCAGCGGCCGTGCCCTGGACGAGGAGAGTTTCTCCAGTTTCAAGCACTTCTGTCAGCAGGCCAACATGGTCCTGTCCCAGACCCGTCGGCCGAAGTAGCCGGGCCGTCCCCCTTAGCGCAATGACCCCACTTCCACTATAATATTCATGCAGTTTATAACTTTCTGGCTCATAAGCTGGCGGCGGCCCGCAGCCCATGCCGGGCCGGGCCATTTCCAGCCGACGGGAATATCCGATGCATCTCACCCGCTACACTGACTATGCCTTGCGTGTGCTCATCTATGTGGGGCTGCGGGACAGGCAGTTGGCGACCATCAAGGACGTCGCCGAGCACTATGGCATCTCCCGCAATCATCTGATGAAAGTGGTCCATCGGCTGGGGGCGCAGGGGTTCATCGAAACCGTGCGGGGGAAGAAGGGCGGCTTCCGTCTGGGTCGGCCCGCGCGGGAAATCTGCGTCGGTGACGTGGTCCGCTGTACCGAGGAGGACTTCAACATCGTGCAGTGTTTCGAGTCCGGCAGGGACCGTTGCCGCATCGAGAGCGCCTGTGTCCTGCAGGAGGCCCTGCACGAGGCGCTGGCGGCTTTTCTCGCCGTCCTGGACCGCTACACCCTCGCCGACCTGCTTGCCAACCAGGGCCAGCTGAGCGCGCTGCTGGCCGGCTATCCCGGCTCCGCGCCCCCCAGGGGCCCGGCAGCTCGCAGCAAGGCGGGCCCGTAGCCGCCACCGAGCCACCGCGCAGGCCTGCCCGGTGAACGGGCCCGCCCCGCAGCACGGGGCGGGCGGCCGGTATCAGAACGAGCTGGTGTTCCGGGCCGACGGATGAATATAGGCCCAGCCCTGGGCCTCGCGCAGCGTGATCTCGCCCATGCCGGACGGGACCAGGTGGACGAAGGAATACAGCTTGCTGCGCTGCACATGCTTCTCCCGCAGGGTGTTGGAGCACTGGGCGAGGATGACCCCGTCCTTCTGCAGCTCCCGCAGGCGCTTCTCGAAGCCGTTGTTCTTCAGGTAGACGTCGTAGCCGGCGCTGTTGGCGAGCAACTCAACCGTGAGCTTGCCTTTCACCCGCGGGTCGTTCAGCAGGTTCTCGACGTTGTTCAGGGTCTTCTTGATGGCCTTGTCGCCGCCGGCGTCGATGTGGAAGATCACGCCGTAATGGGACTGAGTGGATTTGGCGCCGTGGAATTCACCGGCGCTGGCGGTGCCCGTGCCCAGACCCGGCAGGCCGGCAACGGCCAGGGTCAGCGCGAGGGTTCCGGCGGTCTTGGACAGCTTTTTCATAGTTCCATCCTCTCCTCGTGGGGTTGACGGGCCCTGCGTCCCACCGCAGAGCCTCAAGGAGGATGATGGACCGTCCCGCCAAATTATTCCGCATTTAACAATAACTTGACATTAAATATCCCCTGCCGGGCAGAGGCGGCCCCACCTGGGCGGCCCGGTCCCACCCGCCTCCCCGGAGTCCGTCGCGCCTGCATGTGGCCGGCTGCGCACGGACGCCCCGCCCGGCAGCGCCGGGCCCTGCCGCGTGCTCTGCTCTAACACGGATGGGGAGGTCGTCTAATCCCATGGAGGCATGGAGCTGCAGGTCCGGGTGTGGATAGACTCCGACGGGATGTGGAACCGACGCACACTGGGCGGAGGAGGCGGCATGCGGGTGAAAGACATCATGACCACGACGGTGAAGACCACCGCACCTCAGGCGGGCGTCGCCGAAGCGGCGACCGTCATGTGCCTGAACCGGATAAGCGGGCTGCCGGTGACTACCCGTGGCAACGTCATTGTGGGCGTGATTTCCGAGAAGGACGTGCTGCGCGCCATGTATCCCGACATCGGCGAGTGCATGCAGGACGGTCCGCTGGATCTGGAACGCCTGGAGGGTGGATATACGGATGTGCTGGACATGAAGGTGGAACGGCTGATGACGCCGAAGGTGGTGACCGTGGAGCCTGACGCGCCGGTGCTCAAGGCGGTGTCAGTGATGTGCGCGCACCGGATCCGGCGCGTGCCCGTGGCGGTGGAGAGCCACCTGGTCGGTCTCATCAGCATGGGAGACGTGCACAAGGCGATTTTCCGCAACAGTCTGCTGAGCGCCGCAGGCGCCGACCGGGGCGTCGCCTGAGCCGGACGGGGGCGGCGCCTCTGCAAGCGTCGAGCCCAGCCCGCCCGGTTTCTGGAAGTTGGCTCGACATGCCCCGGCGCCGCGAAGCCGCTGTTCGACCCGCACCCTTCAGGGGCGCGCGGCGTCCGGGCGCGCGCCACGGACGATGGACCAGAGCAGTCCGGCGAAGGTGGCGGTCCAGGCACCGAGGGCGACGTAGATGAAGTAGCGCGGGATCACTTCCAGGAAATCCAGGTGCATGACCTGGGCCATCTGCCAGGTGCTGGCGGTGTACATGCCCAGTGGAAACACCGCCCCCCAGTACAGGGGGTCGTAGCGCAGGGGAAAGCGCTTGATCACATAGCGCCACACCCCCAGCAACAGGAGCATCGGGATCCACCAGCTGCCGGTGGCCCAGTAGAACACGGTGAAGCCCTGGAGGAAGGGCAGCAGGGAGCGCAGGTAGGGCGCATCGGGCGTGTTGGCGATCAGCAGGGACCCTGCCAGGGTGGAGATGGCCATGGCGCCCATGTTGATCCAGTAGGGCGGCGCGAGATCACCCGGCGAAAAGTGGAAGAAGGTATAGCGGTAGAAGATCAGGGCGATCATCCAGATGTAGAGCATCCCGCCCCACAGCCACATGGACAGGGCGAGAAAGTTCAGCTCCAGCCGATAGGGCTGGGGCCAGTGGGCGGCGATCATCGCACCGAGTGCGGCGATGGACTGGGTCGCCACCACGGCCAGCAGCCAGCCGCCGTTGATGCCCTCGGCCAGGGAGGGCTTGCGTTCCTTGACCGACAGAGCGGTGAAGATGGTGTAGGTCAGGGCCACCCACAACACGGCGCCCACCAGCCACAGGAGCAGGGCCGTACGAAAGTCACCGGCGATCACGATGAACTGGGTTCCCAGCACGCAGGAGCCCGCCACCCAGGTGAAGAACCCCGGCCCGTTCTGGTGATCCACCATGTCGGCGAAGAAGCGGCGGGAACACCAGACCATCCGCAGGATGCTCAGGGCCCACAGTACCGCATAAGCCACCGTGTTCAGCACAAACAGCCCGCGGGCGATGCGCGGCATGCCCACCATATGGGCGGCGATGGACACGATGCCTGTGGCCATCACCAGGGCGAAATACGCCGGCGACAGGTCGCGGGTGGTGGTGCGCAGGCCCCGCAGGATCCGGTGGAGGCTCACGGTCCGGCCGGCGCGGTGGTCATGTTGTGGTGGCTGTTCGCCCATGGGCAATGGTGGCCGCTCCCCGTGCAGGGCCGTATCCGGGTCGGTGCGCTGATGGGGCGGCGGTTCGCGTCGTCGCCATCGGCCGGGTCTGCCGCCGGCCTTTGCGGGCGCCGTGACCCCCGCACGCTGCCTCACTGGCGACCCCGCCAGCCTGTGCTACGCTGATTCTAGTAAACCGGGTGCATGTTTTCCGGGCGGTCAAGCCAGGTCGCCCCGCAGGCTTTGTCGATGGTCAGCGTCGGCCGCAGCGCCGGCGAAAGGAGTCGGTATGGCGCCTTCGCGACAGGATCCGTCCCAGGGGGATGAGCCGTCCTATCACCTGCGGGGCAGCCCCCGCGCCGGGCTCATCATGGGCACCTGGGGTTTCTTCATCGGCTTCGCCGCCGTGTCCCTGTACGGACCGGCGGCGAAGTACTTTCAGACCCAGATGCAGCTGAGCGGTGTGGCGCTGGGCTTCCTGGTGGCGGCGCCGCAGCTCACCGGCTCGCTGTTCCGGATCCCGTTCGGGGCGTGGGTGGACCGGGCCGGAGGCCGGCTGCCCATGCTCACCCTGCTGGGCCTGTCCCTGGTGGGCATGTGGGGGCTGGTCTACATCCTGTTCACGGTGCAGGAGTTCGACGCCCGGCTCTACCCGCTGATCCTGTTCTTCGGCTTTCTGTCGGGCTGCGGCGTGGCGTCGTTCTCGGTGGGCATTCCCCAGGTGTCCTACTGGTACCCCCAGAACCGCCAGGGCACCGCCCTGGGCACCTACGGCGGGGTCGGCAATCTGGCGCCGGGGCTGTTCACCCTCATACTGCCCTTCGCCATTGTCTCGTGGGGGCTGGCCGGGTCCTATCTGGCCTGGCTGATCTTCCTGCTGGTGGGGACCGTCATCTACTGGGCACTGGCCCCGGATGCCTACTACTTCCAGTTGCGCAAGCAGGAAGTGGACGTGGAAACCAGCAAGGACATCGCCCGCCGCCAGGGCCAGGAATTGTTCCCCAAGGAGGCGGTATGGCACGCCATGATCACGGCGGCGGAAAATCCCCGCTCCTGGGGGCTGGTGGCCCTCTACTTCACCTCCTTCGGTGGCTTCCTCGCCCTGACCGCCTGGTTCCCCACCTACTGGATCAACCTCCACGGCATGAGCGTGCAGACCGCCGGGATCCTGGGAGGGGTGGGCTTCTCCCTGCTGGCGGCGGTGGTGCGGATCTTCGGGGGTGTGCTCTCCGAACGCATCGGCGGTGAGCGGGCCGCGATTCTCGCCTACTCCCTGGTGCTGGTGGGCGCCCTGATCCTGAGCTTCGCCATCCAGTTCGGGTTGGACCTGTTCGCGGAGCTGGTGATCGCCGTGGGCATGGGGGTGGGCAATGCCGCGGTGTTCAAGATGGTGCCCAAATACGTCTCCACGGCCGTGGGCGGGGCCTCGGGTCTGGTGGGTGGCCTGGGCGCCCTGGGCGGCTTCGTCATTCCGCCGTTCCTGGGCGCCACCGTGGATGCCATGGGGGTGCGGGGCTATGCGGGCGGATTCTTCGCCTACGTGGTGCTGGCCGTGATCGCCATCGGCATCTCCCTGTACTTCACGCACCTGGATAGGACGAAACCCTCGCCCGCCTCGGGAGCCGCATCATGAGTTATTTCGTGGATCGTCTGCTGTTTTTCCGGCGCAACGGCGAGTCCTTCTCCGGCGGCCACGGCACCGTGTCCCGGGAGGATCGCAGCTGGGAGCGGGTGTATCGGGACCGCTGGAACCACGACAAGGTCGTGCGCTCCACCCATGGTGTGAACTGCACCGGCTCGTGCAGCTGGAAGATCTACGTCAAGGACGGTCTGGTGACCTGGGAGACCCAGCAGACCGACTATCCCCGCACCCGCCCGGACCTGCCCAACCACG
>DATFLG010000082.1:0-6403 GCA_035267985.1 Gammaproteobacteria bacterium
GGGCGGCTGCAGCCGGGGAGGAGCCGGTGGCGGTGCCCCCCTGTTGATCCGCCGCCCCGGCGTCGGCGCTGTCCGTGCCGCCGGGGGCGGCCCCCGACGCGGCGGTATGGACACCGGGGAAACGCCAGGGTGTGTGGGCGCACCCGCACAGCACCAAAGCAACGCCGGCCAGGAGCAGCAGGTCGCGGAGCCGCATTGCCCTAGAAGAGCTTCGCAGTGGGAATCGGGGGCGGCGCCGGGCAGAGATGGCGCCTGTCCCCGTGGCGCGCCGGGCGCGGGGCGTGGGCGGTGCAGCCGCTGTCGTGAGCGTGGTTAGAGGCGCCATGCATTTCCATCCCTATTATGCTGACAGGTCGGCACATTCCAGGTCAACCTTTAATGACCGATGCATGACCCACTGCTCATTTTGCCGGTCTCATGGAGGCGCCAGCGGCTTGTCCCGGCCGCGGCGCCAGCCTGCGCGATGCGGTATCATGGCGCCGGTATGAGCAGCCCCCGCAGGAGTTCGACAACCCTTTCGGCGTATCGGCGTCTGCGGCAGTGGTATCTGCGCCCGCTGGGACAGCTGCTGGCGGACAGGGAACAGCAGGCACTGCACGAGTTCCTGCCCACCCTGTTCGGCTATCACCTGCTGGTGGTGGACCCGCCCTGGGAGCGGCTCGCCCTGGAGGGCAGCCGCATTCGCCACCGGGTACTGATGCGGGGCGAGCCGGACGCCGATGCCGGGCTGTTGGGGACGCCGGAGGCACTGCCGGTGAGCACCGACAGTGTGGATATGCTGATCCTGCCCCATGTCCTGGAGCTGGCCGACAATCCCCACGAGGTGCTGCGCGAGGCCGACCGGTGCCTGATCCCCGAGGGCCACCTGGCGGTGCTGGGCTTCAATCCCCTGAGCTGCTGGGGCGTGTGGCGCGTGCTGGCCAGGCGCCGGGGCCGCCTGCCGTGGAGCGCCCGGTTCATCTCCGTCAGCCGGCTCAAGGACTGGCTGGCGCTGCTGGGCTTCGACACCCTTGCCGTGCGTCCGGTGCTGTTCCGTCCGCCCCTGCAGCGCCAGGGCGCCCTGGAACGGCTGGCCTGGCTGGAGCGCCTGGGCCGGCGCGGATGGCCCCTGGGCGCGGGGGCTTATCTGCTGCTGGCCCGCAAGCGCGTGGTGGGCCTCACCCCTCTGCGCCCCCGCTGGCGGCCGCGCCGGCGGCTGCTGGGCAGCGGCATCGCCAATCCGTCTCCCCGGGGGTACGGGCGTGGCGCGTGATGTGGAGATCTTCACCGACGGTGCCTGCCGGGGCAACCCGGGGCCCGGCGGGTGGGGCGTGGTGCTGCGCTACGGTGACCACGAGCGCCATTTGTACGGAGGCGAGCCCGAGACCACCAACAACCGGATGGAGCTCACCGCCGCCATCCGCGCCCTGGAGGCGCTCAAGCGTCCCTGCCGCGTGCAGCTCACCACCGATTCCCAGTACGTGCGCAAAGGCATCACCGAGTGGATGCCCGCCTGGAAGCGCCGGGGCTGGAAGACCGCCTCGCGCAAGCCGGTGAAGAACGCCGATCTGTGGCGCGAGCTCGACGAAGCGGCCGCCCGCCACGACGTGCAGTGGCACTGGATCCGCGGGCACAGCGGCCACCGGGAAAACGAGCAGGCCGACCAGCTGGCCAACCGGGGCATCGACGAGCTGTCCACCTGAGGGGCAGCGGCCCGCAGCTACCAATCTGAGGAGCCTTGGATATGCGTCAGATCGTGCTGGATACGGAAACCACCGGCCTGGAGCCGGCCCAGGGCCACCGCATCATCGAAATCGGCTGTGTGGAGCTGGTAAACCGCCGCCTCACCGGCAACACCTACCATCAGTACCTGCAACCGGACCGGGAGATCGACGCCGGCGCCGTGGAGGTGCACGGCATCACCAACGAGTTCCTGGCGGACAAGCCCCGTTTCGCCGACGTGGTGCAGGACTTCATCGACTTCGTGCGCGACGCCGAGCTGATCATCCACAACGCGCCCTTCGACGTCGGGTTCCTGAACCACGAGATGGCCCTGCTCGATCCGCCGCTGGGAGAGATTACCGGACACTGCGCGGTGCTCGACACCCTGGAGATGGCCCGCCGGCTGCATCCGGGCCAGCGCAACAGCCTGGATGCCCTGTGCAAGCGCTACAGCATCGACAACGCCCACCGGGACCTGCACGGCGCCCTGCTGGACGCCGAGATACTCGCCGACGTGTATCTGGCCATGACCGGCGGACAGGTGACCCTGTCTCTGGACGCTCACGCGGCCAGCACTGAAGCCGGACGGGCGGGACGGCGACCGGTGCCGGCGGATCGTCCCCCCCTGCCGGTGGTCCGGGCCAGCACCGAGGAGCTGCAGGCCCATCAGGGCCGCCTTCAGGCGCTGCGCGACGCCAGCAACGGCCACTGCCTCTGGGATACCCTGGCGGGGTCAGACGAGCCTTCGGCGTAGGGTCCGCATCCCCGGATTCCACTTCGTTCCATCCGGGCTACGGTCCCTCCGTTGACCACAGACAATGCACCGGGCCGTGGTAGCCCGGATGAAGCGCAGCGTAATCCGGGGAAGCAAGAGCCACGGAACCCACGGAATCCACGGAAGAAAAAAGGGGAAAAAAGGGGGTCAGAGACGATTATCCGGGATCCCGCTTTAGGATGCCGCGTGAGAAATCGTCTCTGACCCCCTTTTTTCCTCAACCGGCCCGCTCCCAGCGGCCGCACCGCGGCCTAGTTGGCCAGAACCCCCGCCGGGAGCGAGAACTGCCCGGCATTGATCCACAGGTGGGTCAGGATGCTGGCGGCGTAGCCCAGGGCGATGGCCGGCGTCCATTTCAGATGGCTGAAGAAGGTGTAACGGCCCCGGGCCTGGCCCATGAGGGCGACCCCCGCGGCCGAGCCGATGGAGAGCATGCTGCCGCCCACGCCGGCGGTGAGTGTCACCAGCAGCCACTGCCCCATGGACATGTCCGGGTGCATGGTCAGCACGGCGTACATCACGGGAATGTTGTCGACGATGGAGGAGAGCATGCCCACCATGACGTTGGCGAAGGTGGGGCCCATGTCCACGTACAGGTGCTGGGAAACCAGGGTCAGGTAACCGATGAATCCCAGACCGCCCACGCACAGCACCACCCCGTAGAAGAACAGCAGGGTATCCCACTCGGCCATGGCCAGGCGGCGGTAGACGTCGAAGCGTTCATCGCCGTCCGGTCCCAGGGGCACCATGTCCCCGGCCTCGCCGTAGGCCGGCCGGTCGGTGGGCTTGGCCCGGTGGGTCATCTTCAGGTAGTAGCCGTAGATCTGCAGGTAGGCCAGGCCGGTCATCATGCCCAGCACCGGGGGCAGGTCCAGGAAATTGTGGTAGGCCACCGCCGTGCCCACCGTGCAGGCGAAAAGGCCGATGATCACCTTGCCGCCACGGCGAATGCGCACCTGCTCGTCACCGGCGCCGGGCAGGCCCCGGGGCACGGCGAAATGCATCAGTGAGGCGGGCACCACGAAATTGACCACCGCCGGGAGAAACAGGACAAAGAAGGTCCAGAAATGGACCACGCCCTTCTGCCAGACCATCAGGGTGGTGATGTCGCCGAAGGGGCTGAAGGCGCCGCCGGCGTTGGCGCCCACCACGATGTTGATGCAGGCCAGGCTCACGAACCGGGGGCTGTCCTTGCCCACCGCCAGCACCACGGCGCACATCACCAGGGCTGTGGTCAGATTGTCCAGGAAGGGCGAGAGCGCGAAAGCGAGGCTGCCGGTGATCCAGAACAGGGGCCGGTACCCCAGTCCCCGGCTGATCAGGCGGGCGCGCAGGGTCTCGAAGACCAGGCGCTCGTCCATGGCGTTCACATAGGTCATGGCCGCCAGCAGGAACAGAAACAGCTCGGCGAACTCCAAGAGGTTGTGGCGCAGCGCCTCCTCCACCTGGGTGGGCAGGCCGTGCTGGGCATAGACGTAGGCGATCATCCCCCAGATGATGCCGGCGGCCAGGATGACCGGCTTGGACTTGCGCAGGTCCGTGAACTCCTCGGCCATCACCAGCAGGTAGGCCAGCACGAACAGCGCCAGGGCCAGGTAGCCCTCCGGGGTGGCCGTGAGGTCCAGGGGCGTATGGGGGGCGGCCGCGGCCAGGCCGGGACACAGCCCGAAGACCAGCAACAGGGCCAGAACGGGGGCGGATAGGCGCTTCACAGGGCCTCCCTGGGGGGCATGGGGCTATCAAACGTCGGGAATCCGGCGCAGTATACCCGTATTGCAGGTGCCGGTGTTAACGCATCTTGGTATGATAAATAAGGGCTTGCGCGGCGTGGCTCACAAAAGGACCGCCGCCGGGTCCGGGCCGTGCCCCCGGGCGCGGTCCAGAGCGGGACCGTGCCGACGGTGGGGGCCGTGGGCGCGGGCTGTTGTTCAACGATGTCGCGGGCGGGTTCGCCGGGGATCTCCCGGGCGGCTGGGGAGGGACTTCCCGCATAACCAGGGTCGATCAAACTCATGAAACTGCTCGTCATCGAAGACAATCCAGACCTGGTGGCCAACCTGCGGGACTATTTCGAAGGTGCCGGCCATCAGCTCGAAGCGGCCTACAACGCCGCCAGCGGGCTGCAGACGGCCAGCCAGGGCCAATTCGACGCCATCGTGCTCGATCTCATGCTCCCGGGCATGGACGGACGCGAGCTCTGCAACCAGCTGCGGCTGTCGGGGCACGACACGCCGGTGCTGATGCTGACGGCCAGGGACACCCTGCAGGACAAGCTCGACGGCTTCGCCAGCGGCGCCGATGACTACCTGGTCAAGCCGTTCGCCCTCCAGGAGCTGGAGGCCCGTCTCAAGGCCCTGATCCACCGGGCCCGGGGCCTGCAGGGGCAGCGCCAGCTGCAGGTGGCGGACCTGGAGCTGGATACCGAGACCCTCCAGCTGGCCAGAGCAGGTCAATCGATTGAATTGCCGAGAATTCCACTGCGCATCCTGACGCTGCTGATGCGGCGCGCGCCGCGCATCGTGACCCGCGCGGAGATCGAGCGCGAGATCTGGGCCGGCTCCCTGCCCGACAGCGACGCCCTGCGCGCCCACATGCACGTGCTGCGCACCGCGATCGACAAACCCTTCGATGAGCCTCTGCTGAGGACGGTGCGCGGAGTCGGCTACCGGCTGGTCGATCCGAATGTGGTTCAGGCGTAGCCTGCGCTACCGGGTCGCCCTGGCTTTTGCGTTTTTCGGCGGGGCGGTGAGCCTGGTGCTGGCGGGCGGCCTGTATCTGGCCAGCCACAACCTGGAAGCCCATCTGATCGATGACACGTTGACCGCCGAGCTCGACGAGTTCATCGCCCATCAGGAGCACAACCCGGTCTCGCCGCCGCCGGCCACCGCCGCCATCCGCGGCTACCGGCGCGCCCTGGGGGCGGCGCCGGTCAATATTCCCACCAAGGTGGCGGCCCTGCGTCCGGGCCGCTATCACATCGTCCTGGGCGATGCCGCCTACCGGGTTGCCGTGGCCGATCACGGCGGCGTCCGCTACTACCTGCTCTACAAACTGACCCAGCTCAAGCGCGTCGAACGCTATTTCGTGATCGTCCTGGGATCGGCGGTGCTGATCATGGCGCTGGTGTCCGCCGCGGGCGGGCTCTGGCTGGCGGGGCGGGTGATCTCACCGGTCACCGAGCTGGTTCACCGGGTGCGGCGCCTGCGGCCCGACGACGTGGAGGCGGACCTGGCCCGGGGCTTTCCGGAGGATGAGGTGGGCGAGCTGGCCCGGGCCTTCGAGCGCTACCTGGACCGCCTGCAGGCCTTCATAGAGCGCGAGCGCTCATTCACCGCCGACGTCAGCCACGAGCTGCGCACGCCCCTGGCGATCATGAACGGCGCCACGGAGGTGATGCTGCAGGACCCGCGCCTCGACGACCGGCTGCGGGCCCGCGTGGAGCGCCTGGCCCGCGCCGGGCGGGAGATGTCGGAGCTGACCTCCGCCCTGCTGGTGCTGGCCCGGGAAGAGGTGGAGGGGGTCAAGCCCGCCAGCGAATGCGACGTGGAGGAGGTGCTCAACGACACGGTGACCGTCCACCGCTACCTGCTGGAGGGCAAGCCGGTCGCCCTGGACATGGCCGTCAATGCCCGCCCGACCCTGCCGGCGGACCGGGCGGTGCTGAGCATCGTGCTGGGCAACCTGGTGCGCAACGCCTTTTCCTACACGGAACAGGGCTCGGTACGGATCGAGCTCGATCCGGAGCAGGTGACCGTGCGGGATACGGGCATCGGCATCGATCAGGGGGATCTGGTCCAGATTTTCGACCGCTACTATCGGGGCGCCTCGAGCAAGGGGGCCGGCATCGGCCTGGCCCTGGTCAAGCGCATCTGCGACCGTTATGGCTGGCACATCACCATCGACAGCGCGGAAGGTCAGGGCGCCACG
>DATFLG010000083.1:0-9490 GCA_035267985.1 Gammaproteobacteria bacterium
CTGGCGGCGGTGGGGGATGTGCGCAGCCAGCTCGATCACCTGGTCTATCCGGGGTTCGTGACCGCCACCCCCCTGGACTGGCTTCCCCACCTGCCCCGCTATCTCAAGGGCATCCGCCTGCGCCTGGACAGGCTGGAGCAAAATCCTCCCCGGGATCGTCAGCCGGCGGCCCTGATCGAACCCCTGTGGCGGCGGTACCTGGAGCGTGTGCCGGGTCCGGGTGAAGCCCCGGCCCCCGCCTTGAGCGACTACCGCTGGATGCTCGAGGAGTATCGGGTGTCCCTGTTTGCCCAGGAGCTGAAGACGGCGGTGCCGGTCTCGGCCAAGCGCATGGAGGCCCTCTGGCGGGCAGTCACGGAGGAACGGTGAAGGGTCAGCGAAATCCGGGAAAGACCAAGGCGCCACGGAACACACGGAAAGCACGGACAAGAACAAAGCGAATCGCCCCGGACTTCACTTCGTTCGGTCCGGGCTACCGTCTGCAAACCACCAGCGTCGTGTCCCGATCGCCGTAGTTCCATTGAGGCCTCAGCAGGGGTAGGGTGCAATAAGCGAAGCGCATTGCACCGGATTGTTTTGGCTGCCGTGGTCGGCGCAATGCCCTTCGGTTGTTGCGCCCTACGCCCTGTGATGGAAGCACGAATGTCGGAGTTTATCATTGCGAAGAAAAAGCAGGTCAGAGACGATCGTCCGGCATCCTGCTCGGAGACCAAGGTCGGAAATCGTCTCTGACCCCCTTTTTCGGTGGCTCAGAAATTCTCGGTGGAGGTGAACAGCCCCACACGCAGATCCTTGGCGGTATAGATGGTGCGCCCGTCCACCGCCATTTCGCCGTCGGCGATGCCCATGTAAAGCCGGCGCTGGACCACCCGCTTGAGATCGATGCGATAGACGATCCGCTGGTTCTTCGGCGTGACCTGGCCGGTGAACTTCACTTCACCGGCCCCCAGGGCCCGCCCGCGTCCCGGCCCGCCGATCCAGCCCAGGTAGAACCCCACCATCTGCCACAGGGCATCGAGTCCCAGGCAGCCGGGCATGACGGGGTCGCCGTCGAAATGGCAGGCGAAGAACCACAGGTCCGGGTGCACGTCCAGCTCGGCGATGACCTCGCCCTTGCCGTGCTGGCCGCCTTCCTGATCGATCCGGGTGATGCGGTCGAACATGAGCATGGGCGGCAGCGGCAACTGGGCGTTCCCGGGTCCGAAGAGCTCCCCATGAGCGCACGCGATCAGGTCGTCGTACGAGTAGCTGTTTTGTCTGGACATCTGGGTCTCGGATCTCATGGTGGGCTCATAAAGACGGCTATTCTAGCTTACCCCTGCGCAGAAATAGAAACCGGCCGGGCCGCTTGATTTGCCCGCCGGCCTGTTTCATGATCCCGGCCACCGCCGGCGGCGTGCCGGTACCGTTGCGAGAACCTCCACCCATGGCAGAGTTGTCATTCGCTGTGCGGGCCGCCCAGGCTCTGGAAGCGCTTATGGAGCGGATTGAGGCCCACAGCGCACTGGACGATCTCGATGTGGATCTGGTGGACGGCGTGCTCAAGATCGAGTTCGACGACGGCGCCCAGATCATCATCAACCGCCAGGAACCGCTGGAGCAGCTGTGGGTGGCCTCGCCCCTGGGCCCGGCCCATTTCGGCTTCGACGCCGAACGCGGGGAATGGTTCGATGACCGCACCGGGGTATCGCTGACGGAGACCCTTGAAAAGGCGCTCAGCTTGAAGACGGGCGCCGTTATCCGACTGGCGGGTTGATCCGGGCGCCGGGCGTCAGTCCCGGAAGTTGTTGTACTGAAGCGGCAGCTCCAGCTCCGCGTCCTTGAGCAGAGCGATCGCCTGCTGCAGGTCGTCGCGCTTCTTGCCGGTGACGCGCACCTTGTCGCCCTGAACGCTGGCCTGGACCTTCATTTTCGAGTCCTTGATCAGGCGCACGATGCGTTTTGCGGTGTCGGCGTCTATGCCCTGGCGCACCAGGATACGCTGGCGTGCCTGGCTGCCGCTCATCTCCACCTCCTCGGCCTTGAGGGCGGCCACGTCCACGCCGCGTTTGGCGATGCGCTGGTAGAGAATGTCGCGCACCTGATTGAGCTGGAATTCGGTGTCACCCCGCACGGTGATGGCGTCGTCGCTGCGCTCGACGCCGGCGGCGGAGCCCTTGAAGTCGAACCGGGTGTCCACCTCCCGCCGGGTCTGGTCGATGGCATTGGTCAGTTCGTGCTGGTCCACTTCCGAGACCACGTCAAAAGATGGCATACGACTGCCCCCGCGGCTGGTTGCTCCCGATCAGGCGGCTATTATAGGACAGTTGTCGCCGATCAGCCGCGAAGAGAGCTGCGCAGGCGTTCCAGCGCCTCGTCCAGGTCCCTGCCATTGGCGCCGTTCCACGCCTCCAGCAGGGGCATCACCCGCGTCACCAGCTCGCGCAGGTGGGGACGCACCCGCGCCCCTGCGTCCCGGGCCAGCAGATCCAGGGCAGTGTCCAGATCCGGCGCCGGTTCTGCAGGCGGCTCGGGCTCCGGCGCCGGGGACGCCGGGGACAGGGCCCGTCCGGCTTCCTCCAGAAGGGCCTCGAATCGTGTCGAGCGCTGGATGATGGGCGCCGCCACGCCCGCCCGGGCCTGCACGGGGACCTGGGTCGATCCCCGGGGAAAACGGACTTTTGCGATGTCGGTGCACAGCGCATCCGCCAGCCGGCGGGCGCCGACCGGGTTGGCGCCCGGCAGCAGCACGGCGAACTCGGTCTCGTTCAGTCGGGCGGCAGTGTCCTCCCGGCGCAGCCGTCCGCGCAGGACATCGGCGACCTGCCTGGCAGCCGACTGGCCCGCCTCCCCGGTCAGGGCATCGATATCATCAAGCCTGATTCGCAGCACCGCCAGCTCGGTGCGGTGGCGCACTGCGTAGGCCAACTGCTGATGACCCCGCTGTTCGAACTGGCGGCGGTTGGCCAGGCCCGTGACCGGGTCGAGGCTGCTGCTCCTCTCCAGGGCTGCATGGCGCTCGCGCAGCGAGCGGGTGCGGTTCGAGTAGCGGACATGGGCCCGGGCCCGGGCCAGCAGATGCACCGGATCGAAGGGTTTGTGGATGAAGTCGCTGGCGCCGGCCTCCAGGACGGCGGCCTTGGTCTGAACGTCATCGTCCTCGGCGCCCGTGACGATGATCACCGGGATTTCCCTGAGACGTTCGGACTCGTGGGCACGCAGCCGCCTGACCAGCCCCACGCCGTCCAGTACCGGCATGGACAAGTCGGAAACCACCAGGGCGAGGCGATCGTCGTCGGCGATCACGGCCCAGCCCTGCTCGCCGTCGCCCGCCTCGACGACCTCGTAGTCGTCCGCAAGAATGCGCCGTGCGGCGACCCGCATCAGGCGCGAATCGTCGACCACCAGCACCCTGGGGCGCACGGTGCCTGCCTGGCTGTCCATGGCGCTGCCCTCCGAAAGCGGCTACCAAGAGCCATCGGCCGGCGCGCGGCGGTTCTTTAGGTTCTCGCAGGCGGCTCCCGGGGCGGCGCGGCCCGCCGGCCGCCTGTCCGTGGACCGCCGGCCGGCGATTCTCTACCATGACCCGCTCGGCGTGTCGGGCGTCGAAGCGGCGGCGCACGGGCGGAACCGGGCCTCGGGCATCCTGCAGGCAGGCCCGTTCGACCTCCACGCGGTGCACGCCGCCCACCGCCATCACGGCGGCACGGATGGGTGCGGCGATCTCGCCCGCGAAGGGACAATGGGGGAAGTCAACTGGATCTGCACGCGAACGGCGCCATCGACCACATCGATGTCCCGGATCAGGCCCCGCTCGACGAGGGTGCGGTTGAGCTCGGCGCTCTGAACGGTTTTCAACGCTTCCCGGACAGCTGATTCATCGATCATGGCTTCACGGTCTGCCGGGGACTGAACGGAAACCGCAGTATCGACGGAGCGCCCGCCGGATCAATTGCGCCAGGTCAACCCGGTGGCGCCGGAGCCGGCCACGACCGCGGCGGTGACCCGCTCCGGCCGCAGTGCGCCCGGGGGAGCCGGTCCCGGAGTGCGCGCCCTGTTACTCGAAGCCCGTGGCGCAGCGGATGGCCCGCCGCCGTCTACCTTGTGGAGCATTTATGGAATCCGACCTCTATCAACGGCTGAAGACCCTGCTCGGATGCCCGACGGCGCCGTTTCGCGAGCAACAGGTGCGTGAACTGGCAGCCCAGTGGCTGGACCGCTGGCGGGTGCCCCATTTCCAGGACCCGGCCGGGAACCTGGTGGTGGGTGTGGACGGCCCCGGGGCCTACCGGCGCCTGGTGCGGGCCCGGTCCGGTGAGCCGGTGCGCCTGTTCATCGCCCATATGGACCATCCCGGCTTCCACGGCACCCGCTGGCTGGATGCCCGCCACCTGGAGATCAAGTGGCACGGCGGCTCCCCGGTCAAACACCTGGCCGGTGCCCGGGTCTGGCTGTCGGCCGGCGATGGCTACGCCGGTGAGGGCACCCTGCACAAGGCGACGCTGCTCCCCTCGGGGCGGGCCATGGACCGTGCCCAGGTGCGTGTGGCCGCCGGGGCGCTGGCGGGTGCGAAAGTCGGTCCGCGCCGGCTGTTCGGCGGATTCGCCTTCCGTGCGCCCGTGTGGCGCGCAGGACAGCGGATCTATACCAAGGCCGCTGACGACCTGGTGGGTGTGTTCTGCATCCTGGAGACGGCCCGCGGCCTTTACTCGTCGCGTCGGCGCCGTCCCCCGTTCATCGGCCTGCTCACCCGGGGCGAGGAAGTCGGGTTCGTGGGCGCCATGGCCCATCTGGAGCTGGGCTGGTGGCGCGGCGGCCACCGGGGGGTTCTCGCCGTGAGCCTGGAAGCGTCGCGTACCCTGCCGGGGGCCCGGGTGGGCAGAGGGCCGGTGGTGCGCCTGGGGGACCGGCGTACGGTGTTCGACCCCGATGGGTTGAAAGTGTTGTCAGACCTGGCCGAGGGGGCGCTGCCCGGCAGGCACCAGAGCCGGCTGATGGACGGCGGGGCGTGCGAGGCCACCGCCGCCACCGTCTTCGGCCTGCCCGCCGTGGGGCTGTCGGTCCCTCTGGGCAATTACCACAACCAAGGCTTCGAGGGGGGAGCCGATTGCCGGGCCAAGGACGGACCCGCCCCGGAATTCGTTCATCTGTCGGATATCGACGGACAATTGCGTCTTTGCCAGGCACTGATGCGGCCACGGCTCGGCTGGCGCGACCCCTGGCGCGAGCAGCGCGGGCGCCTGGGAAAGAACCGCGCCGGCTATCGGCGGCTGCTGGGGGCCTGACCGGGGTGGGGGGCAGGCCCGGCCACCGGTAAAAAGGCCCGCCGGAGCGGGCCCTTCACCACTCGACGCCTTGAACCCGTTACCTGCGGCGGGAGGCGGTCTTCTTCCTGGCCGGCTTTTTCTTCGCGGTCTTCTTCTTCACAGGCCGCTTCTTGGCGGTTTTCTTCTTGACTGCCGGTTTCTTGCGGGTGGTGGTCTTCTTCTTGGTGGCGGCCTTCTTGCGGGTCACCGCCTTTTTCTTCTTGGTGGCGGCTTTCTTCTTCTTGGCCGCTACCTTCTTCTTGGCGGTCTTGCGCTTGGCCGGCGCCTTCTTCTTGGCGGTCTTGCGCTTGGCGGGTGCTTTCTTCTTGGCCGTCTTGCGCTTGGCCGGCGCCTTCTTCTTGGAAGCAGCCTTGCGCTTGACGACCTTCTTCTTCGCCGTCTTCTTCTTGAGGGGGCGTTTCTTCGCCGCGGTTTTGCGTTTCGGAGCCACCTTTTTCTTGGTGGCGGTTTTGCGTTTGGAAACGGCCTTCTTCTTGGTCGCCGTCTTCCGTTTTGCCGTTTTCTTCTTAACTGCCATCAGGAGTTCCTCCCTTTTCTAGGATGGTTCGCGCAACATAACGGCACACATCGGAAGAACTTTAACAAAAAATAACGCATTACGTCGAGAACATCATGTCGAACTCTATGAAGTGGCGCTAAGTGATGCGTCTGAACAACACCACGCTGAGGTCGTCCGGCTTGGACGGATGGCCTTCGGTGGGATGGGTCATGCGTCGTTGGCAGCTTTCTATAAGGCGTTTGCCGGCTCGGTCGAGCCGGCCCCTGCGCACGTGTTCGACGATCTCGTCGATGTGGAGGTTGTCGGACAGACCGTCGCTCGCCAGCACCAGCGTATCCCGCGGTGCCAGGGTGACCGGCGCGCCGATCTCGATGCGCATATCCGGCGATCCGATCATGTTGGAAATCAGATGGCGCTGCTCGTGATGCATTGCTTCCTCGGGATCGAGAAAACCCGCCTCCACCGCATAGCCCACCGGGGAATGGGAGACGGTCTGCAGTTTGATCCGCCCACGCTGGCCGGTGACCAGGATGAGGGAATCCCCGGCATGGTAGGGACGGACCACCGCACCCTGGACCTCCACGATGGCCAGGGTGGTGGCGGCGCCCCCCAGCTCGCTCACTGCCTGGTTGGCCCGCTCCATGCCGTTGAGGATGGCGTCACGCAGGCCCGCCGAGGGGTCCTCGACGGCGGTGACCGCGTCGGCCACGCAGCGCAGCGCCAGGGCGGAGGCCTGTTCGCCGGCGCGCATCCCCCCCAGGCCGTCGGCCACCGCCAGCACCCCGGTGGCCGGTCCGCACGGGATCAGGGCGACGCTGTCCTCATTGGGCGTCTCCTTGCCGGGTGAGCGCTGGCAGAAGGTGCTCACCTCGCCCCCGGCGAACCGATAGTGCTCACCTCCGTCCAGGTCCCGGTCCAGGTAGAACAGGGGGACGGTGGCCGGGGTGCTCAGCATGTCATTCCCACTGCATGGTCTCCAGATACTCGCGCAGCTGTCCGGCGGTACGGAACTTCTTGAGGATGAGGCTGCGTTTGAGCCCGCGACAGATGGCCTTCACCTCGGGCGGCTGGCGGGCGTAGTGCCGGCGCCCGCCCAGGGCCTCGTAGAAGATGCGGATCAGGTCCACTACGTCATCATGGATGTTCTCCGGGCGGGGCGCCCCCCAGTGGAAGAGGTCCAGCAGCTTGAGGTCGAAGCCCAGCCCGTAGCGGCGCACGATGATGTTCTCGGAGTGCAGGTCGCCATGGTATTCGCGCATCTGGTGGATGCATTCGATGCCGATGGCAAGGGCATGGAGCAGGTGCAGCGCCACGAAGGCGCTCAGGCGCCGTCCGCGCTGACGGGCCAGGAAGTGGCTGAGCAGCTCGCCCTCGACGAACTCGGAGACCAGGAAGGTCACCGGAATCCCCTTCCAGGTGATGGTCTCCTGGGTGTGGTACTGGATAACGATGGGACAGTTGCGCAGCTTGTGGAGCTTGCGGGCGTAGATGGTAGCGGTGCGGTCCCGGGGGTTGCGCTGCGGGAAGAAGAACTTCGCCGCCCGGTCTATGCCGGTGGTGCGCTCGCGGATCAGGTAGACCTCCCCCTCCCAGCCCGTGCCCAGATGAGCCAGGATTTCGTACTTGCGGGCGACGATGCGCCCGGGGCGCAGGTTGAAGGCGTCGATGCGGGGCGTCTGGCGGTTTGCCATTGCGGGTGCACTCATCCGCCCCTGCCCGCCCGGGGGAGGCATGGGTGGCCGGCGGATTTTGCCGTATCATCGGATTCGGGGGCGCCGTTGCCCGGTGGCGCAAGTATGCCATGAGCGATCTCTGGAAGAAATTCTACGACTGGCTCACGGCGGGCCTGTGGGATATCGACACCCGCGGGCTGCCGAAGTGGCGTCGCCTGGGTATCTACTCGGTGCGGATGGCCTACGTCGTCGTGCGCGAGCTGGTCCAGGGCGACTTGGCGCTGCGCGCCATGAGCCTGGTCTACACCACCCTGCTGTCCCTCGTGCCGCTGCTTGCCGTGAGCTTTTCGGTGCTCAAGGCGTTCGGCGTTCACAATCAGATAGAGCCGCTGCTGTACAACTTCCTCACGCCCCTGGGCCCCAAAGGTGCGGACCTGGCTGCGCGCATCGTCGAGTTCGTGGAGAACGTCAAGGTCGGCGTGCTCGGCTCCCTCGGCCTGGCCATGCTGATCTACACGGTCGTCTCCCTGATGGAGAAGATCGAGCGCTCCTTCAACTGGGTCTGGCGCATCGAACGCATGCGGGGGCTGGGCCAGCGCTTCAGCAGCTATCTGACGGTGATCATGATCGGCCCGGTACTGGTGTTTACCGCCCTGGGGATTACCGCCTCCGTCATGAGCCATTCCCTGGTGCAGCAGATGGTGGCCATCGAGCCTGTGGGCACCGTGTTTCTGTGGGCGGGCAAGCTGGTGCCCTACGTGCTGGTGTGGGCCGCGTTCACCTTCCTCTACCATTTCATGCCCAACACCCGCGTGAAGGTCGCAGCCGCCGCCCTGGGGGGGCTGTTCGCGGCGGTTCTGTGGCAGACCACCGGCTGGCTGTTCGCGGCGTTCATCGCCTCGTCCGCGCGTTACGCCGCCATCTACTCGAGCTTTGCCATTCTCGTCGTCCTGCTCATATGGCTTTACCTGAGCTGGCTGATCCTGCTGCTCGGTGCCCAGGTCACCTTCTACGTGCAGCAGCCTCAGTATCTGAGCGCGCAACGGGTGAAGGTGGTGCTCAGCAACCGCCTGCGCGAGCGCCTGGCGCTGACCGTGATGTTCCTGATCGGCTACAGCCACTACCATGACCGACAGCCCTGGACGCTCGATGGACTGGCCGAGCACCTGGCGGTGCCGGCCGAGGCCATGGAGCGTGTGCTGGGGATACTCGAGTCCTGCCACTACGTGGTGACCACCTCGGACGAGCCCCCCGCCTATCTGCCCGCCCGGGACATCGAGACGATCCAGTTGACCGAGCTGTATGGCGCCGTGCGCCGGGCTGAAGAGAGCCGGCTGCTGAACTACCAGCGGGTCCCGCGCCTGCCGCCGGTGGAGGCCGTGGTGGAACGGCTGGACGGGGCGGCCGGTGCCGCGCTGGACGAGGAGAACCTCAAGTCCCTGGTGGTGGCCTACCGGGGACAGATCTGACGGGGCCCGCCAGGGACGGCAGGGGAGTGGAGCCGCGTGCCCGGCGGGCCGGGCGTGCGGGTCGGGGCGGAGCCGGTACGACTGACCCGCCGCCCACTTGTTCAGGGCCGGTCATCGCCCGTCCCCCGGGCCATGTGCAGGCGTCGGGTAGCCTGCAGGCGTATCCACGGCGGCAGATGCCGGGCCAGGTCGGCGTAGAAGTGGCCGACGGAAACTCCCGGGCAGGCCTGATCTTCGGCGTGCCAGGTGATACGGTAATACCAGGCCGGAAAATGCCCCATCGAGCGGGGGGCGGTGCCGGGCCGCGGGCCGACGGTTTCCACCGTCGGCCCGGTGAACACCCACCGGTCGGCGCACAGGCGGCTCTGGGCGGCGACCCGCGCCCGGCCCAGGGCCACGTGCACCATGGCCCGGGCGACGGCCGCCGTGGGGGCCCGGTTCCGGGGCACCCAGGCCACCGCCTGGTCGTAGGCCGCCGACGGGCGCCAGGTCAGCGCTGCGAACTGGGTGTCGCCGGCAGGCCCGGAACGGGGCCGGGCGCCG
>DATFLG010000084.1:0-4292 GCA_035267985.1 Gammaproteobacteria bacterium
GCTGGACTGAAAGGCTTTTTCGGCGGCGAGGTCGCCCGGCTCGCGAGTCATCGGAAGCCCGCGAGCTTGAGGGAGATCAGGACCGGGCACACCCCGCTCAGGCCGGCGCCGAAAATGGCGAAGCCCATGAACCAGGGGAAGAACCACAGCGGACCGGGAAAGCCGAAGTGCGAGATGCCCAGCATCAGCGCCACCACCAGGCGCCAGGCCCGCTCGGCGTCGAATTCGAGGCGGGGCAGCATCGCCTTGATCACGAGCTCGCCGCCCTCGGGCAGGGGCGCCGGCGCTCCGTAGCGCAGCCGGGTCACCAGCAGCGGGATCCGCCAGTTGGTGATCCCCTCGAAGACCAGCAGCCCGATCAACCCGATCAGCGCCGCCTGGGCCCCCGGGTACTGGTCGAAGTACAGACAGGCGAGCAGCGCCGCCCCGAACAGTAGTCGAAAGGTACGTTCGCTCATAACCCGGACACCCCTACGCTGGCGGCCTTTCGCCGTTTTGGGCAACACCGCGGCCGCCGATTCCCGGCGCCAGGAACACAGCTTACGGCCTCGGCCCGGCCGGCGGAAACCCTGGCGCCTCGCTCATGGACCTCCCGGCAGCGGTGGCGCGGCCGCAGAGGACCTTGAGCGAGTCTCAAGCCTGTAACGGCCGGGATTCCGAGAAATTTAGGCAGCTCAGCCCCGTCGCCAGGTGGTCCCCGAAGGACCGTCCTCCAGGACGATTCCCTGGGCCTTGAGCCGGTCCCGGATGCGGTCGGCCTCCCCGAAGTCCCGCCGTTCCCGGGCGCTGCGGCGGGCCTCGATGAGCGCCTCCACGGCCGCCTCGTCGGGACCGGCGTCCCCGCCGCGCAGATAGCTCTCCGGGTCGGACTGCACCAGCCCCAGCACCCGGCCCAGATCCTTCAGGGCTGCGCCCAGGGCCCCCGCCTGCTCCGGCGCGTCCTCCCGGCGCCGGTTGATCTCGTGAGCCAGATCGAACAGCACCGCCAGTGCCCCCGGGGTGTTGAAATCATCGTCCATCGCCCCCTCGAACCGCTCCCGAAACGGCCGTGCCGCCTCCTGGTCCACAGCGGCGGGCGCCAGCCCCCGCAACGCGGTATACAGCCGGGTCAGTCCGGCCCGGGCCTTGTCCAGGTTTTCCTGGGTGTAGTTGAGGGGGCTGCGGTAGTGGCTGGCCAGGATGAAGTAGCGCACCTCCTCGGCCCGATACACCTTGAGCACCTCGCGCACGGTGAAGAAGTTGCCCAGGGATTTGGACATCTTCTCCTCGTCCACCTGCACGAAACCGTTGTGCATCCAATAGTTGACGAAAGGATGGCCGGTGGCCCCCTCGGATTGGGCGATTTCGTTCTCGTGGTGGGGGAACTGAAGGTCCATCCCCCCGCCGTGGATGTCGAAGTGGTCCCCCAGGTAGCGGGTGGACATGGCCGAGCACTCGATATGCCAGCCCGGCCGGCCCCGGCCCCAGGGGGAATCCCACGCAGGTTCCCCCGGCTTGGCCGCCTTCCACAGCACGAAGTCCACCGGGTCGCGCTTGGCTTCGTCCACCTCCACCCGGGCGCCGGCCCGCAGGTCCTCGATCTGCTTGCCCGACAGCCGACCGTAGCCCTGGAAGCGGCTGACGTCGTAGTACACGTCCCCGTTGTCCCCCTGGTAGGCATAATCGCGCTCCAGCAGGGCGCGGATCATGGCCGTGATGGCTTCCATGGATTCGGTGGCCCGGGGCTCGTGGTCGGGAGGGTCCACCGCCAGCGCGGCGGCATCCTCGTGCATGGCCTCGATGTACCGCGCAGTCAACCCGGCAACGGACTCGTCGTTCTCCCGGGCCCGCTGAATGATCTTGTCGTCAATATCCGTGATATTGCGCACATAGGTGACCTGGTAGCCCCGGTAACGCAGATAGCGCACCACCGTATCGAACACCACCAGCACCCGGGCATGCCCCAGGTGGCACAGGTCGTAAACCGTCATCCCGCACACGTACATGCGCACTTTCCCCGGCTCGAGGGTCTCCAGGGGCTCCTTGCGCCGGGTCATGCTGTTGTAGATATGCACCATCGTCTCGGCTCAGTTGCTTTCGCATTCCTGCAGGGCCAGCTCCAGGCGCCGTCGCACCGGCTCCGGCCCCAGAAGCTGCCAGACCCACGCCAGCTCCGGCCCGTGCTGCCACAGGCCCGTCTCCCCGGCATCGGCAGCCGGGTCCACCTCGCCGGTCAACGCCGCCCGCAGGGGCATGAACAGGCCCCGACCCTTGGTCCCCGTCGCCTTCTGCAGGGACCGGGTATAGGCCCGGAAATCGTCCCGCCCCTGGGTCTCCAGGGCCCGGAGCGCCGCCCGGTAGAACTCGGCGCCCGCCTCCGCGATCACCGCCCGCGCCCGGGGATCGAGGCGCCCGGTTTCGGCGAACAGGTTGGCCGCCCAGGCCCGCGCCTCCTCGGGAAGGCGCACATTGTCCCGGACGGTGCGCACGAAATCGAGGGATTTGCCTGCGGGCAGGTACGCGCCGGCTCCGGCGGACGCCATCCACTCCCACAGATCCGCGTCACCGGCCCGCGCCAGCGCTTCTCGCTGCCAGTGCAGGAGCTGGGTCTCGTCGTGGCGGGCCGGGGATCTGCCCAGGTGGCCCGGGTCGAAGCCCTGGGCAAGCTCGTCGAGGCTCTGGTAGCCCTCGTGGGCATAGGCATGCCCGAGCCGCGCCAGGTGGTTGATCAGGGCACCGGGCAGAAAACCGCGCTCGCGCAGCTCCCGCACACTGCGGCTCCCGCCGCGCTTGGACAGGGGGCTGCCATCGGCCGCGACGATCATGGCGATATGGCCGTATCGCGGCGCCGGCAGGCCCAGGGCCTCCAGCAACAGCAACTGACGGGGCGTGTTGGTCAGATGGTCCTCTCCGCGCAGCACATGGGTCACCCCCATCAACGCGTCATCCAGGGCGTTGCTGAAGAAAAAGGCCGGCGTCCCGTCGGCCCGACGGATGATGAAGTCGCCGATGGTGTCCGAGCCGACGTGCTGGGGGCCGCGCACCAGGTCCTCGAACCGGATCTGCCGCCCGCCGGGCACCCGGAACCTGAGGGTGGGGCGCTCGCCGGCCTCGATGCGCGCCCGGACCTCGGCCTGGGACAGGCCGGCGCAGGTCCCCGGGTACCTGGGGGGCCGGCCCGCCCGGCGCTGGGCGGCCCGGGCCGCGGCCAGGGTTTCGGGGCTGCAGAAGCAGGGATAGCTCAGACCCGCCGCCTCCAGGGCCTGGAAGTGGCGCGCGTACAAAGGACCGCGCCCGGACTGGCGGTAGGGGCCATGGCCGGCATCGGCACCGGGGCCTTCCTGCCATTGGAGGCCCAGCCACTGCAGCTCGCTCTGCAACGCCTCGACGTACGGCTCGCGGCTGCGCCCGGCGTCGGTGTCCTCGATGCGCAGCAGGAACACGCCCCCGTGGCGCCTTGCCAGCAGGGCGTTGAACAGGGCCGTGCGCACATTGCCCAGATGAAGCTCCCCGGTGGGGCTCGGCGCAAAACGGGTCTTGACGGGCGACGCGGTCATAAGACTGGTGATGTTAGCGAAAAGGCCCTCAACCCACAAAAGGCACACCGGTTTTGTGCCCGCCGCCCAAACCCAATATCATGCAGCGCGGAACTTCCGCATCCGCAGGTGCAACCCATGATCAAGCGCATCGTACTGCTGGCCGGCCTGATGGCATTCGCAGCCGGCCCGTTCATCGCCCACGCCGCGCCGGCGGCCGACAAAGGTGACACCGTGAACGTTCACATGAAAACCAGCGAAGGGACCATCGTCCTGGAGCTCTTCCCCGACAAGGCACCCAAGACCGTCGCCAACTTCCTGCACTACGCCCGCTCCGGGTTCTACGACGGCACCATCTTCCACCGGGTGATCCCCGGCTTCATGATCCAGGGCGGCGGCTTCACGGCGCAGATGCAGCGCAAGCCCACTGAAGCGCCCATCAAGAACGAGGCCGACAACGGTCTGCACAACACCACCGGCACCATCGCCATGGCGCGTACGCCGGATCCGGACTCGGCGACCTCCCAGTTCTTCATCAACGTGAACGACAACACCAACCTCGACTACCGGGCGCCCACCCCCCAGGGCTGGGGCTACTGCGTGTTCGGCAAGGTGACCGACGGCATGGACGTGGTGCACGCCATCGAGCATGTCCAGACCACCAGCCGTGACGGCCACCAGAACGTGCCGGTCAACCCGATCGTCATCGAGAAGGTGACCGTGGACGAAAACTAGGCGCCTTGCAGGCCGGCCGCGATGGCAACCACGCTGTTCATC
>DATFLG010000085.1:0-2097 GCA_035267985.1 Gammaproteobacteria bacterium
CGGCGCCGCCGGCAAGAATGAGGGTGAGAGTCTGATCCAGCATGGGCGCGCCGCTGAAAGTGAGGGAATCCGGTGGGCTGCTATTGTAGCCCAGGACAGCCCTGACGCCCTGCTGATGCGGTTGAAATCTGTCCTGACATCATGCCCTGCACCGTTGCGGGGCGTCGCCGGGCCGGCGGCGCATCAGGAGGAGCTGCGAGGGCCCGCCACCAGCCAGATGAGAAGACCCAGGGCTGGAACCAGCAGGATCAGCACCGTCCACAGCACTTTGGCACCCGTGGAGCTGCGGCTTTGAACCACATTGACGATGGCCCACACTTCGGCGATGAGCAGGAGCAGGCCGAACAGACCGCTGACTTCGACTTTCATCGCCTACCCTCCGGTTCAGGAAATGCGCCATACGGCCATCGCCAGCAGCAGCCAGGCGATGATGAACGCGGTGCCGCCGAAGGGCGTGATGATGCCGAGCCAGCGCATGCCGCTGACGCTCAGGGCGTAGAGACTGCCGGAGAACAACACGATGCCCGCCAGCATCAGCCAGCCGGACCAGCGCAGCGCCGCCGAATCCGGCATCTGGAACGCCGCCATGCCGACGGCCAGCAGGCCCAGGGCGTGGTAGAAGTGGTACTGGTTAGCGGTGTGGTACACCTCCATCATCCCTGGCGGGAGATGGCCGCGAAGAGCGTGGGCGCCAAAGGCCCCCAAGAGCACCGCCAGGGTCCCGTTGATCGCTCCCAGCAACAGAAATACCCGGGGCATTACGACAGCGGCGTCCTGGGGCGGCGGGGCATGTCAGTCCTCCAGCCGAAAGCCGATTTTCAGAGTCACCTGCCAATAGGCGACCTTGTCATCCCGGATGTTGCCCCGGGTCTCGACCACCTCGAACCAGTCCATGTGGCGCACGGACCCGGTCGCCTTGTCGATGGCGTTGCGGATGGCATCGTCGCTGCCGGTGCTCGAGGAGCCGGTCAGCTCGATGGTCTTGTAGACATGATCAGTCACGGTTGAACCTCCCGGTTGTCGCACCGCGGGCGGCGGTCACGCCGGCCCGCACATGATGGTACGGGCGGGCGGGCGGGGACGCAAACGGGCGTCCGGGCCGGGCTGCGTATATAATCGGCAGCCTGTTTGCGGCCTCCGGTGACGCCAATGGAGTCATTGCACGTTCTTCTGTTTGCGGTCATGCAGGGAATCACGGAGCTGTTTCCCATCAGCAGCCTGGGCCACGGCGTTCTGCTGCCGACCCTGCTGGGCTGGAACCTGAATCGGGGCAATCCGGATTTTCTTCCCTTTCTGGTGGTGCTGCACCTGGGGACGGCCACGGCGCTGCTGGTGTACTTCTGGCGCGACTGGCGGGATCTGCTCGGCGGCGTGATCCGCGCCCGCGGCGGGGCGGCCAATCCCCAGGCCCGGGTGTTCTGGCTGCTGGTGGTGGCGACCATTCCGGCGGGCCTGCTGGGTCTGGCCCTGGAGAAGAAGCTCAGGCTGCTGTTCAGCAGCTTCACCGTGGTGGCGGTGTTCCTGGTGCTCAACGGGGCGGTGCTGCTGGCCGGCGACCGGCTCAAGCGGCGGGTTGCGGGGCATGCCCTGGAGCGGCTGGGGTGGCGTCGGGCTTTTCTCATCGGCGTGGCCCAGTCCCTGGCACTGATTCCCGGCATGTCCCGCTCCGGCGTCACGTTCGTGGCCGGACTGGCGAACGGCCTGGACTATGCCGCCTCTGCACGTTTTTCCTTTCTCATGGCCACCCCCATCATCGGTGCCGCCGGCCTGCTGGAGGTGCCCAAGCTGTTCCGGGCCCATGCCCACATGCCGCTCGGCACCGTGTTCGGCGCCGGTGTGGTGGCTGCCGTGGTGGCCTGGCTGAGCACCTGGGTGCTCATGCGTTACTTCCGCACCCATGAGGTCCAGGCCCTGCGCCCGTTCGCTGTGTACTGCGCCCTGGCCGGACTGGGCGCGCTGCTGATCCACGGTCTCTGAAGGCCCTTGCGGTCCATGGAGTCCCGCGCCTCCGAACCGGCCAGCCGCCGGCGACGCACGGCCTGGTCCTGGGCGCTGTATGACTGGGACAACTCGGCCTTTTCCACCACGGTCATGGCC
>DATFLG010000086.1:0-12014 GCA_035267985.1 Gammaproteobacteria bacterium
CGCGCTCATCGAGCTGTCCGAGAATATGTCGCGCGGCGCTGTTGCGCGGGTCCCGGGAAAGGACGAACTCCATGACCCAGCGGGCGGCCTCGTCGACGCCCAGTTCGTGGTACAGGGCGCCCAGCTTCATCATGGTGACCAGATCGTCGGCGGCGACCTCCAGGTACGCGGTGTAGCTGTCCAGGGCGCCCTGGAAGTCGCCGGTGATCCGCTGCAGGTCGCCGTAATACGGGCGATAATACAGGGAGATTTCGCACAGTCCTTTGAGCAGATCCAACGCTTCGCCGTGACGGTCCAACTCCAGATTCAGCAGCACCCTGCGGAGCCGTGCGTCTTCGTGGCACGGACCGGGCGGGACCGCGGCGTAAGCTGCGAGAGCCTGCTCGCGGTGCCCGTCCAGTTCGTGGATATAGCCTTCGACCAGCGGGGCATAGTGGTCCGCTTCCGTCCGGTCCGGGTGCAGCGCCAGCCCCCGGCGGAGCCGTTCCAGGCCCTCGCGGGACTGTTGGTCGAAATACTCCGCGGCGCGCCCTGCCAGTCCCCGGAGCGTGGACAGCTCCTGGCTGCCGGAGGCCAGCTCGTCGGCCAGGGTATGGATGTAGGACTGAAAGCTTTCCTGTAAAGCGTCCAATGCCTCCCGCTGCGCCCGGGTGAGCGTCTGTGCCGCCCGGGGATGGGCTGTGAGCCACGCCCGGGCGCGCATGGTCTGGTCCAGCTTGCGCCACTTCCCGATCAGCTCATCGATGGGCGGGGGCTGGCGCTCCTCCTCCATGCGCAGCAGGACGATGTCCAGCGCCCGCTCCAGGATGGAGCGCAGCTCGTCGCTGCTGGTCACATAGGCCGTATAGTAGTCATCGGCATAGCGCTCCAGCTCCGGGTCGGTCCATGCCGCATCGGGATCCACGCGCACGGTCTCGATGAAATGGCGTAGTCCGAATGTCTTGACAAGGCGGGTGATCCAGCCATACCGGCCGTCCAGTCTTGCCTCGATGCGCTCCATCCTGGCCTTGTAGCAGGGATCGGGCCGGCGGCCGTCCCGCCCCGCCAGTCTGGCGTTGCATTCCAGGGCGATGCCGGCCAGACGGCGGACCACCCGTACGCCTTTCAGTGCCCGGTGCAGCTCAGCGGCCATGCGGCCGCAGTGGTCAAGGCGTATTTCCGGCGTGTCCGGGGGCAGGGCTTCACGCAGCAGCTCACGGGCCGGCCGCGCAAGGGGATCGATCGTGACCGTCGACAGCGGTCGGTGAATGACATGCTCCATGCGGGCGGCACCCGGAGCCGGATTGACGAACCGGCATCCGTATTCGAAGGCGCGCTCTGCAATTTCCCCCATCATGCCGGCGGCCTGGGCGAATTCATGACGGGTCTCGGCGAGGACTCCGGAGTTGGTTTCGACGCGCTGGTCGCCCTGCATCAGCGCGGGTCCGGCGTGCCGCTCCCGGCTGCCGCTGGCATGGGTGAAGCCTTCCTGGCTGTAACAGAAGTCGACGCCGGCCAGGACCACCCGGTCGCAGCCCAGCTCCACGGCCAGCCAGGCCGCGGCGTTGGTGACCGTGGGGCCGTACTGGGGAAGGTTGTCCAGCAGATCGCCGGATGACCATGGAATCCTCGGGCCGATGAAAAAATGCCGTCCGCCCCAGGCGGAGACCAGCGCCGGCGATGTGTGGAAACCGTGGGCGAATACCGTGGTCTCCTCCAGTTCCAGCATTCTTTCACTGACCACGCAGTTCATGTCGTAGGGATCGATGGACACGACGATGTCGGGGTCGAGTCCCCGGTCCATCAGCGGGCCGCTGGCGCGGGATACCGCGATCAGCACCAAATGCGCGCGGTTGCGCCGTATCCACTCAGAGGCGGCGTCCAGGGAGGGTCCGCCACCGGCCACCACCGCTGTCTTGCCGCACAACAGTCCGCGCAGGCGGGCCGCCGGTGTGATGTTGTCGGCCAGATTCTCCAGCTGCTTGCTCACATGGGTGTGCAGGATGCCGTTGACCCGGGCCTCCCAGACCAGGTACTCAGTGCGGGCGCTGAGGGCCCGCCACAGGGGTCCGTAGTCCCGGTGAAAGCCATCCTGGGCAGCCAGGGATTTCACCACCCGGACCCGGTTACGGTGGGCGTAGGGCGCGAAGCCCATGGTGTCGAGACAGTCCTCCCACCCGCTCTCATCGGCCAGACGGAACCGGGTGGGGCCGGCACGATGGCCGACTTCTCCCCGGACCAGGTCAACGATGGCGGCGGGTTCCACGAACAGGTAACGGCTGCCCGCCGGCAGCTCGCGGTTGGCGATATGCCGGGCAAGCAGTCCCGAATCGGTTCCGCAGACGATGTAGAAGGTCTGTTCGGCGAAAAGGTTGTCACCGAACTCGCGACGAAAGACGGCGTCCGACCCGGTCCGGGAGAAGACATCCCGATTGACCGGGTACAGGTAGCGCTCACCGAAGGGGTTGGTGAGGAAATGTCCGATTTCCGACGGATCGTGCATCACCCGACGGCAGCTGCAATGTGCGTGCCATCGCAGGCGGGTTGGGAGAACGGGGGTGGCGATGCAGTTAAATAATTAAAACAAAAACTTATAGCGCATTTGGTGCTGTCGCGACGGGCGGTGGCAAGGCCTAAAGCATTCCGGCACGGGGCCGATACCAAGGGCGGAAGCGGTGAATACGCCCTCGGGCCGTATATCCGCTACGTACAACAGCACCGGGTCGGTCGCCAGCGCGCCCCCGGTCTCCGTCAAGGAGAGCGCACATGCCTGTTATCAATACCAACATCTATTCCCTGGACGCCCAGAAGAACCTGTCGCGCACCCAGGACATGCTCAAGCAGTCCCTGCAGCGCCTGTCTTCCGGTCTGCGCATCAACAGCGCCAAGGACGACGCCGCCGGTCTGGCCATTTCCGAGCGGTTCACCGCCCAGATCAACGGCATGAACCAGGCCGTCCGCAATGCCAACGACGGGGTGTCCCTGGGGCAGACCGCCGAGTCCAACCTGGTGCAGATCACCCACAACCTTCAGCGTATCCGCGAGCTGGCGGTGCAGTCGGCCAACGGCACCAACAGCACCTCGGACCGTGCCTCCATCCAGAAGGAGGTGGGTCAGCTGCGCTCCGAGATCGGTCGTATCGTCAAGACGGCGTCCTTCAACGGCCGCTCGCTGTTCAACTCCAGCGCCAGCACCTACGCCTCATCGCTGACCTTCCAGATCGGTCAGAACGCCGGCTCGGACTACCAGATCAAGGTGACCTCCGTCGCCCTGCAGGGCACCAGCTCTGCCAAGATGGCGAAGATTTCCACCGTGTCCGTATCCACCGCCACCAAGGCATCGGCCGCCATCGGCTATGTGGACTCGGCCCTGACCCTGATCAACAACACCCGGGCCACCTTCGGCGCGGTCCAGAACCGCTTCGAATCGGTGGTGAACAACCTGAAGAACACCTCCGAATCCCTGTCCGCCGCCCGCAGCCGTATCCGGGACGCGAACTTCGCCAAGGAGACCGCGAATCTGTCCAAGGCACAGATTCTCCAGCAGGCCGGTACCGCCATGGTGGCCCAGGCCAACCAGGTGCCGCAGACGGTGCTCGCCCTGTTGCGGTAAGCGTAACGTGACCCAGGCGCACGGCCGGGCTTTCCGGCCCGGCCGTGCGTCGACAGGGGGTGAGCCATGCCCGTTGATTTGACCAAGATTGCCGGTGCCATCGACGCGCCCCAGGCGGCGAGCCGCAGTGGGGCCGCCGGCGTGCCCAAGGGCCCGTCGGCCGGGAACACGCGGAACGACCCCGCCGCCGGCGGCCAGTCGTTGCCGCAGGCCGGTTCGGCGGACGTGCACCAGGCGGTCAGCCGCCTGAACGATCATATCCAGAAACTCAACCGCGAGCTGCAGTTCAGCGTCGACAAGGCCAGCGGTCGGACGATCATCAAAGTGGTTGATCCCAAAACGAAAGAAGTAGTCCGTGAAATTCCGCCCAAGGAAGTGCTGGCCCTGGCCCGGGCCATCGGACGTGAGGGAGGGGTCTTGCTGAAGGTCCAGGCCTGACCTGGTCCCGTTCTTGCTTTGGTGCCAGTCGAACAGACTGGCGAGGAGAGGCACAATGTCTGGCATCAGCTCACTGCTGGGATCCACGTTCGGCTCCCAAAGCACCTCTTCGGGGCCGGCGCTCAGCTCTCCTGGAATCGGGTCGGGACTGGACGTGCAGGGCATCATCAACAAGCTGATGTCCATCGAGCGCCAGCCGTTGAACGCTCTGCAGTCCACCCAGCAGAGCCTCAAGACCCGATTGAGCGACTACGGCAAACTGAGCAGTGCCCTGTCCACCTTCCAGGGGGCCGTGGACAAGCTCAGCTCCACCTCCGACTTCCAGCTCTACCAGGCCACGTCGGCGGACACTACCGCCTACACGGCCACCGCCGACAGCACCGCCTCCACCGGCAGCTACAACATCCAGGTTCAGAACCTGGCCGCCGCCCAGAAGATGGGGTCGTCCAACTTCAGTGACGCCGGCACCACCACGGTGGGCGCCAGCGGCGACCAGATGAAGGTCACCATCGGGTCCAACTCGTTCACGGTGAACATCGGGGGCAAGACCCTCAACCAGATCCGCGACGCCATCAATCAGGCATCCGGAAACGTGGGTGTCACGGCAACCGTCGTGCAGCAGAACAGCTCCACCTATAATCTGGTGCTGACGTCGGACAACTCCGGCACCGCCAATTCCATGAGCCTGTCGTTCACCAACGGCAGCGGCAGCACCATCACCGACCCCCTCGGGATGTCCACCATTGTCAGCGCCGCCGATTCCAGCATCCTGGTGGACAACACCTACACCATTACTCGATCGTCAAACACCATTACGGACGCCCTCCAGGGCATCACGCTGGACCTGAAGGCGACCACCACCTCCAACGTCAAGCTGAACGTATCCCACGACCTGACCGCGGTGCACAAGGCGGCCCAGAGTTTCGTGGATGCCTACAACGCGCTACACAAGACGATCAGTGGGTTGCAGAGTGGGGATCTCAAAAGCGACTCGACCCTGCGCATGCTGCAGAACCAGCTCTACAGCGTGCTCAACACGCCAGCAACCGGCCTGAGCAGCTCCTACAAGTACCTGGCGTCGGTCGGGGTGACCATCCAGAAGGACGGCACCATGGCCCTGGACACCACCAAACTGGATTCGGCCCTCAATACGGACTACTCCGGGGTTGCCAAGCTGTTCGGCGACAGCGGCAGCGGTTATATGAGCCGGATGTCCACCCAGGTGGGCAATATGCTGGACCCGGCCAACGGGCTGATCCAGAACTCCAAGGACGCCGTCAACCGCCAGCTGAGCGACGTCGGCCAGCAGATCTCCGACATGCAGTACCGGCTGAGCGTGATTCAGGACACCTACAAGAAGGAATTCACCGGGCTCGACACGCTGCTCGGCAAGATGCAGACCACATCCAGCTACCTCACCCACCAGCTCGGGTAAGGCGCTTCAGGTTCGCGAGCACTGAACGATACGTATCTGGAAAGCAGGCGTCAGCCGGATACACCAAGCAGGCCGAGAGGAGGCCAGATGAACTACTCCAATGCGCGTCAGGCACTGAATCAGTACAGCCGGATGGCGGTGCAGACCGACGTGGGCGAGGCGACCCCCCATCGCTTGATACAGATGCTCATGGAGGGGGCGCTGGCGCGCATCGCGACGGCGAAAGGGTGCATGGAACGCGGCGACATGGAACAAAAGGGCGCTCAGATGAGCTGGGCGCTTTCCATCATCAACGGCCTGCGTGCCAGCCTGGACAAGTCGGCAGGTGGTGAGCTGGCCCAGCACCTGGATGATCTGTACGAATACATGGAGTGGCGTCTGTTCCAGGCCAACAAGTCCAATGACACGGCAGGCGTGGACGAGGTGACCTCCCTGCTGCGGGAGGTCAAGGAAGCCTGGGACGCGATTCCCGCCGACATGCACCGGGGTGCGCCGTCCGCCATGGGCGCGCCGCTGGCCGGTGCACGCTGAGGAAAAGGGCGCCTCGCGTGATTGAACGCATACTGCAGCTCACCCGGGAGATGTACGCCCGGGCCCAGGCCGGTGAATGGGAGGCGGTGGCCGTTGCCGAGGCTGAACGCGACCCGCTGATCGGGGAACTTTTCGGCACGGCGCAGGACGGGGACGGCGGACCGTTGTCCGATTCTGTGCACGAGGGGGTGCGCGAAATCCTCGAGACCGACCGGCGCACCATGGAGCTTCTGGTGAAACGCCGCACCGAAGTCGCCGATCGGGCTCATGAGCTGGCCGAGGGCGAACGGGTGCGCATGGCCTACGAGGGCAACAGCCGCTGAATCGCCCCATGAGCCTTGTCCGGGCTCCTCGGGCGCGCTATGGTCGGTGCCATCATGAATGATCCCACTGCCAACGTGCTGGGCGACGGCCTGCTCTATGAGGCCGCGCTGCCCTTGCGCTGGCGGGTCATGGACGATGCCACCGCCGCGGCCGAGCAGGTTGAGCTGCATCACGGCACCCTGCAGTTTCTGCGCACCCTGATGGCCATGGGCGAGCATGTGGCCGAGCCGGCGGAAGAGGAGCCCGGACATCGGGGCCAGGAGCTGGCGCGGCTCGATGCGAAGCTGAATCTGGTGCTGGATCTGCTGGGCCGTTTTCTGGAGCGTCACGAACGCCTGCCCGATCCGGTTCCCGTGCGCCTCGGCACCGCGGGGCTCGCCTGGACCCAGTCCCATGAACCGCCGCCAGAGGGGACGCGGCTGTTGGTGGAGCTTTATCTCGAGCCCGACATTCCCCGTCCCCTGGACCTTCCGGTCAAGGTGATGCAGGTGGCCCGCGCCGAAGCCGGCGGCGCCACCGTGCAGGCGGCCCTGGAAGGGGCCAACGAAGCCCTCGAGGACGCGCTGCAGCGCTATATCTTCCGCGAGCACCGGCGCAGCATCGCCCGTCAGCGCCACGGCACCGGCTGAGTCATCGCACCTCGGCGTCTGCGCTTTGACGCGAAGCCGGCGACCGGCCCACCTCCTCGCGTCGCCGACAAATTTTTGACATCGCTCCGCGTGGATGTTTTACTCTGGTTGCAGGAAACCCGCGGCGCCGTGATTCGGCGTGGAATAAGAGCAACGAAAAGTGGGGATCGAGCCTGGCAACTAAGGAAGAAACACCATGTCGCGTTCCAAGGTCCTGGTCATCGAGGCCGACGAGGGGCGGTCTCGGGAACTCAAGGCGGTTCTGGAATTCATCGACTACGCGCCGGAGATGGTGGCCGACTGCGCGAGCTGGAGGAATGAGGTCGACGAACCCGGAGATTATCTGTGTGTGCTGGTGGGCAGCTGCCGCTCCGACAAGGGGCTGGACAAGCTGCTCAAGGAAATCCACCGACTGGACGAGCATCTGCCCATCTTTCTGCTCGCCGAGCGGGGCCGCGAGCCGACGGTGGCCATCGATGCCAGCTCCTGCATTCTCGGCCGGGTGGAGCTGCCCCCCAGCTATTCCCAGCTGACCAACGCCCTTCATCAGGCGGAAATCTACCGCGAATCCCATGTCACGGGCGCGCGCAAGCGACCGGTGGACCTGTTCCGCAGCCTGGTGGGCAACAGCCGCGCCATTCACCGGGTGCGCAAGCTCATCCAGCAGGTGGCCGACTCGGAAGCCAACGTGCTGATCCTGGGCGACTCGGGTACCGGCAAGGAAGTGGTGGCCCGCAATCTGCACTACTACTCCGGCCGGCGCGACAATCCCTTCGTGCCGGTCAACTGCGGTGCCATCCCGGGCGAGCTGCTGGAGTCCGAACTGTTCGGTCACGAGAAGGGCGCATTCACCGGCGCCATCAGTGCCCGTCAGGGGCGCTTCGAGCTGGCCGAAGGCGGCACCCTTTTCCTCGACGAGATCGGCGACATGAGCCTGCCCATGCAGGTCAAGCTGCTGCGGGTACTGCAGGAGCGCACCTTCGAGCGCGTGGGCAGCAACAAGAGTATTCACGCCAACGTGCGCATCATCGCGGCCACCCACCGGGATCTGGAGGAGGCCATCCGGGACGGGCGTTTCCGCGAGGACCTGTTCTATCGTCTGAATGTCTTTCCCATCGAGATGCCGCCCCTGCGCGACCGGGTGGAGGACATCCCCCTGCTGGTCAACGAGCTGATCCGGCGCATCGAGCACGAAAAGCGCGGCTCGGTGCGCCTGACCCCGGCGTCCATGATGGCCCTGTGCCAGTACAATTGGCCGGGCAACGTGCGGGAGCTGGCCAACCTGGTGGAGCGCCTGGCGATTCTCTATCCCTTCGGCGTGGTGGATATCGGCGAGCTGCCGGAGAAGTTTCAGGTGGACGGCATCCCCCCCCAGGCCAAGCTGGAGGAGGAATGGGCCAGCCTGCCGGCGGATCCGGTCACCTATGATGAGCCCAGGCTGCCCCGGGATGGCCTGGATCTGAAGGAGCACCTCAACAACCTCGAGCTGACCTACATCAAGCAGGCGCTGGACGATGCCGGCGGCGTGGTGGCCCATGCCGCCAAGCGCCTGGGCATGCGGCGCACGACCCTGGTGGAGAAGCTGCGCAAGTACGGTCTGCAGCGCACCGAAGCGTCGGGGATTTGACGTCGCCAACAGCTACCCTTCCTAACCTTCTGATCAGAAAGAATTCCGTCAGGCGGGCATAGTTCCTGCATTTGGCTCCGGCGTAGGAGGGATCGGCCCTCCCACTGCGGAACCAGGAGCAGACCAGCCCGATGAACGCACACGCCCCCGCCGCGCAGCAGCTCACGGACGCCTTTCTGGTGTTCAACGACCTGTCGGCGCAGCTCGAAGGCGCCTATCGGGAGCTCGAGCAGCGCGTGGCGCAGCTCAACGAGGAGCTGGCGGCCGCCCGCTCGGAGCGCCTGCGTCATCTGGCCGAGCGCGAGCGCCTGGCCAACCGCCTGGAGAAGCTGCTGGAAGCGCTGCCCGGCGGCGTGGTGGTCCTGGACGGCACCGGCTGCGTGGCGGAGTGCAACCCGGCGGCCCTGGATCTGCTCGGCGGCCCGTTGCTGCAACAGGCCTGGGAGGCCGTGTGCGCGCGGGCCTTCGCCCCGCGCAGCGACGACACCCATCATGTGAGTCTGCATGACGGCCGGCAGGTGACCATCTCCCGGCGCCCCCTCGATTCGGAGCCCGGCCAGATCCTGCTGCTGCACGACGTCACCGAGACGCGCGTGCTCCAGGAGCAGGTGGAGCGCCAGCATCGCCTGACCGCCATGGGGGAGATGACCGCCGGCCTGGCTCATCAGATACGCACCCCGCTGTCCGCCGCGCTGCTCTACGCCGATCATCTGGGGCGCCCCGATCTGCGCGCCGAAGAGCGCCGGCGCTTCTGCGCAAAGCTCACCGCGCGCCTTCATTATCTCGAACGCATCGTCAACGACATGTTGCAGTTCGCCCGGGGCGGGGGCTTCGGTGCAGAGCGGCTGTCGGTGGATGATCTGGTGAGCGCCTTCAGGGCCGCGCTGGAGCCGCAGCTTCATGCCGCCGGTGGCACCTGCGACGTGGTGGGCCTGGCCGAAGACATCAAGCTGTTCGGAAACCGTGAGGCGCTGCTGGGCGTGCTGCTCAATCTGGCCACCAATGCCCTGCAGGCCACGACCGGAACCCCGCGTCTGATGCTGACACTGACGACCGACGGGGACGGCCGGCTGTGCATGGCCCTGAGCGACAACGGCCCCGGAATTCCCGATTCCGTCCGCGCGCGGCTGTTCGAGCCGTTCTTCACCACCCGCCCGGACGGGACGGGCCTGGGCCTGGCGGTGGTCCAGGCTGTGGTCCGGGCCCACCGCGGCCATATCGACGTGCAGTCCAGTCCCGGTGCCGGGACCACTTTCACCGTGAGCCTGCCGTCGGCGGATACGCAAGCGGCGCTGTCCAGTGGCGGCGGCCGGTCCGCCGCTTCCGCCAGGGTGCAGATGCTGTGAGGCAAGACAAGAAGGAGACCTACATGAGCCGACCTGCCGTACTGATCGTTGAAGATGACCCGTCTCTTCGCGAGGCCCTGTGCGATACCCTGGAGTTGGCCGGGTTCCCGGCGGTCCATGCCTGTGACGGCGAGTCGGCCCTCTCGGTGCTCGATCGAAAGCGGGTGGGGCTGGTGGTGAGCGATGTCCAGATGCAGCCCATGGACGGGCATGCCCTGCTGGAGACCATCAAGTCCCGCCAGCCGGAGCTGCCGGTGGTGCTGATGACCGCCTACGGCACCATACAGAAGGCCGTCAGCGCCATGCGCAGCGGCGCCTCCGACTACCTGGTCAAACCCTTCGAGGCCCAGGTCCTGGTGGACATGGTGCGCCGCTACCTGCCGTCCGGCGAGCCCGCCGACAGCGGACTGGTGGCCGAGGACCCCCGCACCCGGGAGCTGGCGGCGCTGGCGGCCCGGGTGGCCGCGTGCGACGCCACGGTGATGATCACCGGCGAATCCGGCACCGGCAAGGAAGTGTTCGCCCGCTACATCCATGAGCGTTCCGACCGGGCGGCCGGTCCGTTCGTCGCCATCAACTGCGCCGCCATTCCGGAGAACATGCTGGAGGCCGTGCTCTTCGGCTATGAAAAGGGCGCCTTCACCGGCGCCTACCAGGCGCGGCCGGGTAAATTCGAGCAGGCCCAGGGCGGCACCCTGCTGCTCGATGAGATCTCGGAAATGGATCTGGGGCTGCAGGCCAAGCTGCTGCGGGTGCTCCAGGAACGGGAGGTGGAACGCCTGGGTGGACGCCAGACCATCGCCCTGGACGTGCGGGTGCTGGCCACCTCCAACCGCAGGATGCGTGAAGAGGTGGCGGCCGGGCGCTTCCGGGAGGACCTGTTCTATCGCCTCAATGTCTTTCCCCTGCACCTGCCGGCGCTGCGCGAGCGCCCCGACGATATCCTGCCCCTGGCCGAGCGCATCATTCAAAGCCAGGGTTCCTCCGGGCGGCCGCTGCCGGGCCTGTCGGCCTGCGCCCGCCGGGCGCTGCTGGACTACCACTGGTCCGGCAACGTGCGGGAGCTCGAGAACGTGGTTCAGCGGGCCCTGATCCTGGTCAACGGGAGCACCATCGAGGCCGGCGACCTGCACTTCGAATCGCCGGCCGCGGCCCCGGGCCCGGCGCCGGTTCGGGCGGCCGCCCCTGGCGCCGGTGCCCGGGACGGACTGGAGGGCGACCTGCAGAGCCGGGAGCGCCAGCTGATCCTGGCGGCCCTGGAGGCGGGCAACGGCAGCCGCAAGATGGCAGCCGAACGCCTGGGAATCAGCCCCCGGACCCTGCGCTACAAGCTGGCCCGGATGCGCGATGCGGGGATTGCCATTCCCGGATGAGCTGGCCCGGAAACTGCATATTCCGGGAACGGACCGTAGTACCCAGCGATGAGGACGAACCATGAGCAGTGTTGATGTCAATCAGGTGCTGGCCCAGATGCGCGCCATGGCAGCCGCTGCCCAGAGCCCCGATCCCGGCGCTCACAAGGGCACCGATGCGCCGGCGCAGTCCACGGACTTCGCGGGCCTGCTGAAGCAGTCCATCGACCAGGTCAACCAATACCAGAAGACGGCGGGCCATCTCACCGACGCCTTCGCCAAGGGGGACCCCCAGTCCAGCCTGTCCGACGTGATGGTCGCGCTGCAGAAAGCCAATGTCTCCTTCGAAGCCATGCTCCAGGTGCGCAACAAGCTGGTGGCCGCGTACCAGGAAGTCATGAACATGCAGGTCTGAGGACTCCACCTGTTCGGGCAGCGAGGCGATGGTGATCACACAACACGGCAGACGCCCGGCCATGGGTGAGGTGCCCGGACGGGGCTCCAGGGGGATGAATTCATGGCGGTAGTCAACAACGACACACTGCAGGGGTTCAGCCGCCTGCCCGCCGTGCGCCAGGTGGGGCTCATGGTGGGGCTGGCCGCCAGCGTGGCCCTCGGGGTGGCAGTGGCCCTGTGGTCCCAGTCCCCGAACTACAGCCTGCTGTATGGAAACCTGGGGGACCGGGCCAGCAGCCAGGTGGTGGAGGCCCTGGACAAGGCCAACATTCCCTACAAGATCGA
>DATFLG010000087.1:0-4478 GCA_035267985.1 Gammaproteobacteria bacterium
GCCACCGACCTGCGCGAGCTGCCCGACCCGGTGCTGCCGTCGCCGTGGTCGCTGGGCGCCAGCGCCGAGCGGCCCGGCGGCCGCTCCCGCGCGCAGACCGTGGACACCGTGCTCAACGTGGCGGTGTGGGCCTTCCTGGGCTGGCTGCTGGTGCTGCTGGTGCGGCCCGTGACCGGGCGCGAAGGGGAGGGGTAGACACGAAAAAGGCCCCGGCGCTGCCGGGGCCTTCTCCTTCCGTCCGGGGGACGGATCGTCTTTGGCTGGGGGACCAGGATTCGAACCTGGGTTACAAGGGCCAGAACCTTGCGTCCTACCGCTAGACGATCCCCCAAGCGATGGAGCCGGAATCCTAAGGCGGCGCCCGGCCCCTGTCAAGATCCCGGGCGGAGCGGAGGTGGCGGCCACAGCGGCGCCGTGCTAGCTTGGCCCGGCTGACAACGGGCCCCGGCGGACCCGCGGGGCCTCCACCCGCGAACACGGACCGAGGTAGGGAGAGCCATGAGCCCCGCCGCCGTCGCCGCCATCGCCATCGTCCTGTATCTCGTCTTCTTCCGCTACTACTCGCGCTTTCTGGCCGACAAGGTGTGGCGCCTGGATCCGCGGGCGGTGACCCCGGCCCACGCCCACCGCGACGAGCTCGACTACGTCCCCACCAACAAGTACGTCCTGCTCGGCCACCACTATGCCTCGGTGGCGGGCCTGGCGCCCATGCTCGGGCCCGCCATCGCGGTCATCTGGGGCTGGGTGCCGGCGCTGCTGTGGGTGGTCATGGGCGCCTTGCTCATCGGCGCCGTGCACGACTTCTCGGCGCTGGTGATGTCCGCCCGCAACGACGGCAAGTCGGTGGGGCGCATCGCCGAGACGGTCATCAACCCGCGCGCCAAGGTCCTGTTCCTGCTCATCATCTTCTTCCTGGTGGCGCTGGCCATGGGGGTGTTCGTGCTGGTGGTGGGCTCGCTGTTCGCCAGCCCGGCCTCCGGCCCGGAGACGGTGGTGCAGCACCCCGAGGCAGTGGTGCCCACCTTCTCCCTCATCCTCCTGGCCATGGTCATGGGCTTCCTGCACTACCGCCGCGGCTGGCGCCTGGGCCCGCTGACGGCGGTGAGCTTCGTCGCGGTGCTGGCGCTCACCTTCGGCGGCATGGCCTACCCGGTGATGGGGGTGGGCGCCGAGGTGTGGCGCTGGGTGCTGCTGGGCTACGCCCTGATCGCCTCGCTGCTGCCGGTGTGGCTGCTGCTGCAGCCGCGCGACTTCCTCAACTCGCTGCTGCTGTACCTGGCGCTGGCCGCCATCATCGTCGGCCTGTTCCTGCTCAATCCGGACTTCGCTGCGCCGGCGGTGAACGCCCACCCCGAGGGCGCGCCGAGCATGTTCCCGTTCCTGTTCATCATCATCGCCTGCGGCGCCATCAGCGGCTTCCACGGCGTGGTCGCCTCCGGCACCACCGCCCGCCAGCTGGACAAGGAGCCGGACGCCCGCCTGGTGGGCTACGGCGCCATGATCGGCGAGAGCTTCCTGGCCCTGATCGCGGTGCTGGCCACCACCGCCGGCTTCTCCAGCTACGCCGCCTGGGCCGACCACTACGCCAGCTGGTCCGCCGGCGCCGGGCTGGGGGCCAAGCTCGGCGCCTTCATCCACGGCACCGGCCTGTTCATCCACTCCTGGGGCATCCCGCAGGGACTGGCCGAGGCCTTCGTGTCGGTGGTGGTGGTGGCCTACGCCCTGACCTCGGTGGACTCGGGGACGCGGCTGCTGCGCTACAACCTCAACGAGATCGGCGCCACCTTCAACCTGCGCTTCCTGGAGAACCGCTGGGTGGCCACGGTGCTGGCGGTGGCCGCCATCGGCTTCTTCGCCTTCTTCAAGGTGGACGGCAAGCCGGCCGGCCTGCACCTGTGGGCCCTGTTCGGCACCACCAACCAGATCCTGGCCGCGCTCACCCTGCTGGCGGTCTCCGCCTACCTGTTCCACACCCGCCGGCCGGTGGTCTACACCGTGGTCCCCATGCTGGCCGTGCTGGTGGCCACGGTCACCGCCATGGTCTACAACCTGGCCGACTACATCGACCAGGGCAACTGGGCCCTGGTGATCGTCGGCGGCATCATCCTGGTGCTGGCCCTGTGGGTGGTGCTGGAGGGCGCCAACATGCTGCGCCGGGCGCTGCAGCAGCGGCGCTCGGAGGGGGCCGCCGCATCGGAGGAGGGTTAGCAAGCAGGATCCTGAACAAAGGGGGGGGCAGGATGAATCCGTTTCGGAAAAGCCTGTCGAAATCAGGGAAGCGGCAGTTCTTCCGGCGTGTCACCGATCTTGTCGGTACCATGCAAATCCTGGTGGCCATTGGCCAATTCGCCTGGACGGTGAATGCGATGGGGTACCTGACCGCCACCGCGGTATTCATTGCCCTGCTTGGCGCAGCCACCTACACTGTTTTTGTCGGGGAGGTACTGAGCGATGAGTGACATGACCGCTTTCTATATCAGCCTGGCCGTGATCGTGGCCGTTAGCATCGGCGGCATCCATCTGCTCGGTTACCTGTTGCGCTCCAAGGACGGGAACGACGAGCACCGCAAGGCCCACTGATCCCGACCTGCCCAGCTGGTCCTGCCCAGTTGAACCTGGAAACCCCCGGCCATCCGACCGGGGGTTTTGTTGTCTGGACGCTTTTTGGGGGAGCGGCCGCCACAGCGATAGTCGTGAGGGCAGGGAGGCCAATTCCCGGGGTCTACGCATTGCCTACGCGGCGGTGGCCGCGCATGCCGGGATGGGCTCCGTAGGAAAAGCCCCTATTCGCCCCCGAACAGCACCGCCTGCTCCATCTCGGTGTACATGAAGTTGGCGTTCTTGCGGTGGTTCTCCTCGTACAGGGCGGTGTCCTTCCACTCCGGGAAGGAATGGGCCGCCTTGTCCACCGCCTGCGCCAGCGGCGTCATGTTCTGCACCGCCTCCTTCATCATGTCGCGCAGCCGGCGCACGTAGCTGACCGTCTTGTCGCGCATGGGGAACGGCGGTCCCTCCTGCACCACGCCGTGGCCCGGGACCATGAGGCGGGTGTCGAGGTTTTTGGTGACGAATTCGTTGGCCCGGAAGTAGTCCTGCACGTCGCCGTCGGCCATGTAGGTCATGCGGTTCTGGAAGTACAGGTCGGAGACGAAGGTGATGCCGCGCTCCGGCATGTGGATCACCAGGTCGCCGAAGCTGTGGTGGCCGCCGACGTTATAAACCTGAAACCTCGTCCCGCCCAGACTGATCTCCAGCGGCTCGCCGAAGGCCGGCGCCACCACCTCGTCCGGGCGGACCGGGGCGAAGCCCTCGAAGTCCTCCGGCAGCAGCTCCTTGCGGTAGGCCACGCTCTCCTCGAAGGGGGTGGAGTTGAGGTAGCGCTCGGTGCCCGGGTGGGCGATGACGGTGGCGTCGGTCATGCGCCGGAAGGCGATCGCCCCGAAGGAGTGGTCCGGGTGGTTGTGGGTCAGGATCAGGTAGCGGATGGGCTCGTCGGTGTGGGCGCGGATGGCCTTTACCCACTGCCGGCCCAGGCGCGGGCTGCCCAGGGCGTCGATCACCACCACCCCGTCGCCGGTCTCCACGAAGTAGGCGTTGCCGTTGAACCCGCGGTTGAAGGCGTCGACGGTGCCGATCACGCCGTAGGTGGCGTAGACGCCGTCGGCCACGCGCGTGAGGGTGTCGGCCGGGCTCAGCGCCTCGCCCGGCCGTTGCCCCTCGAGGGCCTTCTGCACCGGCGCCGGCTGGATGCCGACCTTGACCTCGTGTTGCCCCATGCCCTCCTCCTCGGCGGCGAGGGCATCTGTTGCCGGCAGGAGACAGGTCAGGGCCAGGATTCGGGCAGCAATCTTGAATATTTGCATATTCTTATTCCGTTTGTGGGCCGGACACCTACTTTACCTGTTGTTGGACAACGATTCAGGGCCCGCGATCGGTGCAGGTTTGGAATTCCGCAACTGTTGTATTCGCGCAACACCTCGCCGGATCGCTAGCGGACACGCAAAAAATTTGGAAAGGGGGGTGTTGCACGGGGGTCAGCCCTGTGCTACAAACCCACGGAATCGCATTACCCAAACCTCTAGAGGGAGGAAGAACATGCGCAACAAGCTCGTTGCTGCAGCGATTGCCGGCTTGGTGGCCGCGCCCACCATGGCCAACGCGGCCGCCGATGTGAGCTGGTTCGGCTTCAACCAGATCACCGCCGGCTCCACCAGTGAGAACGCCAGCGGTGACGGCGGCGGCATCGCCTTCGGCGTCGACCGCATCCGTATCGGCTACAAGGCCAAGTTCGACTCCGGCGCCCACTCCAAGCTGCAGGTGGACTTCAACCGGGGCACCCCGGGCAACACCCGCGGCGGCCTGCAGGCCCCGGACATCATCAAGGACGCGGTGGTCGGCTACAAGTTCAACAGCGCCGCGGATATCCAGGTCGGTGAGCGCAAGGCCCCGATCGGGATGGACTTCAACACCTCCGGCAA
>DATFLG010000088.1:0-4340 GCA_035267985.1 Gammaproteobacteria bacterium
ACCACAGCGACGGATACTCTCCACGGTGCTCCTGGACCATCCGCACCGCACGCTCCCGGACCTCAGGGGAAAACTTATTGGACTTGTTCATGGCTCCATTCTCTCAATAGTTGGAGCCTCCGCCAAACCCGGGGCGGTTCAGATTGGGTCCGGCGGTGTTTTGCGGGCGTGCTCAGCCGGGAGCGACAGCTCTTGGAGTATCCGGATTGGCAGATGATTGAATTCAGGCCGATTGGAATTATCCACAGTCCGTTCAATGAACCGCGCGGCATGCCCATTCAGCCGGCGGGCGCCGTGGGCGTGAAAGGCACCGTTGAGGTGTTCGATGAGTATCGGCCCGGGCTGAAGGACCTGGACGGGTTCTCCCATATCATATTGCTGTACCACTTCCACCGCAGCCAGGGATTCAGGCTGCAGGTGGTCCCGTTCCTGGATTCGAAGCCCAGAGGGGTGTTCGCGACCCGGGCGCCCAGGCGCCCCAACCCGATCGGGCTCTCGGTGGTGGAGCTGGAAAGGATCGAAGACGGGATGCTGCATGTCCGGAACGTGGATATCCTCGACGGGACGCCGCTTCTGGACATCAAGCCCTATGTTCCGGAGTTCGAGGCGCAGATGGAGGTGCGAACCGGCTGGCTTGAGAGAACAGGGAGTCTCGCCGTGGACCGCGAGTCGGATGACAGGTTTAAATAGGGGCGGTCGAAGCCCGTGCGGTGGCGGCAGGCCTGATGCGCGGGGCCTGCCCGATCGATGGTCTGCTGGAGGAACAGGGCGATCATGAGGGACCTCTATGTGCTGCCGGACGACCTGCCGGTCCCAGAGGATGACGGGGCATGCGATCACCTGGAGGGGGAGAAGCTGCCTTCGCTCAGTCTGGAAGGCACGGCCGGTCGCACAGTCGACCTGTCTTCGGATCTAGGGATAACGGTTGTGTGCTTTTATCCGCTGCTGGGCAGGCCGGACGCACCGCCTATGATCGGCTGGAACGAGATCCCGGGGGCGCGCGGGTGCACGCCGCAGTCCTGTGCCTTCCGTGACCGGCACTCTGAGCTCCGGGAACTCGGGGTAAAGGTATATGGGGTGAGCGCACAGCCGCTGGCGGACCAGAAGGAGGCCGTTGAGCGCCTTGGGCTTCCTTTCGAGCTCCTCAACGACAGCGCCCTGGCGCTGGCGCACGCATTGAGCCTCCCGACTTTCGAATATGAATCCCTGCGCCTCATCAAGCGGCTCACGCTCGTGGCCGTGGACGGCGTCATACGCAAAGTCTTCTACCCGGTGTTCCCGCCCCACCGGAACCCGGACGATGTGATCGCCTGGCTTCGGGCAGGCCGCATCTGACGGTACCGGCAGGTCGAGACGTCATCAGGCCGCCTTTTTTCGGAATGCTGGGCGGAACGCGTCACCCTGATCCCGCATTGATTGTCTTAAGGCCCAGAGGCTTATCGGCCGCGCCGACCCCCGATATCCTTAACAATCCCTTCACCCGGCCGCTATAGACCGGGACCGCACGGTCACGGGGCCCCATGGAGGCGCGGGGCCATCTATAGGGGGAAGGATAACTTGGGGGAACAATCATGCCGACCACCATTCCCACGGGCGACAATGCCCGCAAGGACCGGCTGATCCATCACGGCTCCGGGGGGGAGCTGTTCGTAATCTTTCTGGTCAACATCGCGCTCAAGGTGGTGACCCTGGGCATCTACCATTTCTGGGCCAAGACCCGCATCCGGCGCTACCTGTGGACCCAGGCCGGCTTCGACGGGGAGCGCTTCGAGTACACGGGCCTGGGCGGGGAGCTGTTCTTCGGGTTCCTCAAGGCCATGGGGGTGCTCATCGGCCTGGTGCTGCTGGGTTCCATCCTCTCCGGGGTGCTGGGGATGATCCATCCGGCGCTGGCGGCCCTGCCCATGGTGGCCCTGTACATCACCTTCTTCGTGCTGGTGGGCATGGGCATCTACAGCGCCCGGCGCTACACCCTGAGCCGTACCCGCTGGCGCAGCATCCGCTTCGCCCAGACCGGCTCGCCCCTGACCTACGCCAGGAAGATGATCGGCTACACCCTGCTGACGGTGTTCACCCTGGGCCTGTACGCGCCGTTCATGAAGAACCGCCTGATGGGCTACATGCTCAGCAACACCTATTTCGGCACCGAGCAGGTGACCTACGACGGGGAGGGCCGGGACCTGTTCAAGCCCTTCATCATCGCCTACCTGCTCACCCTGCCCACCCTGGGCCTGGTGTGGCTGTGGTACAAGGCCGCCGAGTGGCGCTACATCGCCGGCCACTGCCGGCTGCAGAGCCTGCGGTTTTCCTGTGACGTCACCGGGGGGCAGGTGTTCGGGCTGATGTTCACCAACCTGCTGCTCATCGCTTTCACTCTGGGCCTGGCCTTCCCGTGGGTGCTGCTGCGCACCGTGCGTTTCGCCTTCGCCCATCTGGCGGTGGCCGGCGAGCTGGACTACAGCGCCATCGGCCAGAGCCCGGAGTCCGTGCCCGGCACCGGCGAGGGGCTGGTGCAGGCCTTCGACATGGGCGGGATCTGATCGCGCTCCATGTTCGAGGGTCACCTGGCGGACGGGGTGACGGCGCAGCGTCGCCCCGTCCGGGTGCGCCTGTCGGGTCAGTACCTGCATGTCTATGATCCCGAGGGCAAGGCCCTGGACACCTGGCCCCTGAAGGGGCTGCGCCTGGCCGAGGAGGTCTACCGGGGTCAGCCGGTGCGTCTGATGCACGCCGACCGGGACGATGCCTGCCTGACGGTCACCTCCCAGGGCATCCTGGAACCCTTGTTGGCCCATCTGCCGCGGGTGCGCCGGCGCCTGTTCGTGCGGGGCAGTACCGCCGGACGGGTGGTGTTCTGGACCCTGGCGGTGGTGGGGCTGTGCGCGGGCCTGATGCTGGCGGTACCCCACCTGGCCCGCCCCGTGGCCCGGGCGGTGCCCATGGGGTGGGAGCAGGCCTTCGGCCGGCAGGTGGTCCATTCCATGGTCCCCACCCGCTGCACCGGCGCCGCCGGGCAGGCCGCCCTGGATCGCATCGTGGGCCGGCTGTCGGCGGTGCAGGACTCGCCCTACACCTTCCAGGTCTCGGTGGCCGATACCGACCGGGTCAACGCCTTCGCCACGCCGGGCGGATACATCGTGGTGTTCCGGGGCCTGATCGATTCGGCGGACACGCCGGACGAGGTGGCCGGGGTGCTGGCCCATGAGATGGGCCACGTGATCCGCCGCCACCCCACCCAGGCCATGGTGCGTTCCCTGGGCTTCCGGGTGGTGGCCGGGGCCTTCATGGGGGACGCCTCCGGGCTTGCTTCCAGTGCCGCCGACCTGGGGCGCAGCCTGCTGGAGCTGTCCTACAGCCGCCAGGACGAGGCCGAGGCGGACCGGGTGGGGGCGGGCCTGCTCAGGCGCTCGGGCATCGGCACCGCGGGGCTGGTGGCCTTCTTCAACCGGCTGCGCAAGGCGCACCCGGACCGGGCCCCCGGCGCGCTGCGCTTCCTGGCCAGCCACCCGGGCCTGTCCCGGCGCATCCGCGCCCTGGGGACGCCGTCGACGCCGTCGCGGCCGGTGCTCAGCCCCGGGCAGTGGCAGGCCCTCAAGCAGATCTGTACGGGCTCTCCCGAATAGAGAGCCGGTGACAGCTGAGTACAACTGCCACCGGCCCTGTCGGACATGGCACGTTCACGCCGCCGGCCGGATGTTCTGATTGTTCCGGAACAGGTTGATCGGGTCGTAGCGCCGCTTTACCTCGGCGAGACGCCCATAGGTGGCACCGTAGACGGCCGGTACCCGCCCGGCCTCGTCGGCGGTCATGAAGTTCACGTAGGTGGTGCCCAGGGCGTAAGGTGCCGCGTCCCTGAAGAATCCCCGCGCCCAGTCCCTACAGGCGCCGTCGTCTTCCGCCGCCTCCCAGCGGGCATGGACGTTGACCACGAACTCCACGCCCCGATGGGGGTAGGCGGTGGCATCGGCCGCCACCCGGTTGACGGCGCCGCCCAGGTGGGCGAGAAAAAGCTCGCACTGCTCGCCGGGCAGTCGGCCGGCATAGTCCATGAGGGTTGCCAGCAGACCGTCGCTCAGTTCCCCGAGGTTGTGGGACTTCCAGTAGTTGCGCGCCCCCGGCGTCAGCAGTCCGTCGAAGGCCTGCTGCCAGGCCGTGTACGGGACAGCGCCCACATGGGCGCCGCAGGGCTCGGCCAGGTGGAGCAGGGGTTCAATGAGGCTTTGCCCCTGTTCCGGAGCTCCGGCATGGCACAGGGCGACGATCACCACGTTTCGCCCGTGGACCGAGGGGTCCAGGAACGGCAGCGGGGGCGCCTTGCGCAGGACGATCCAGGCGCTGAG
>DATFLG010000089.1:0-6625 GCA_035267985.1 Gammaproteobacteria bacterium
CATTATACGTGGAAGGCTTCAGCGTGGCGGACGACCCCGGAGACTTTCCATCACCACCCGGGGCAGGGCCGCCGCGACCTCTTCACGGATCTGCTCGCCCAGGCGCTGGGCCGCGTCTTCCACCGACCGGTGCACCGCGGCCTGAAGCTGCTCCTGCACCACCGCCTCCAGCGTCCGGTCGAGGCGGGCCTGTACCCGTTCGGTGACCTCGTCCACCAGCCGGGCCAGCTCCGCGGGTGCCAGGCTCAGCACCCGGACGGCTTCGCGGCCGCCGGAGGGGGGCTGGTCCGGGGTGACCACTTCGTTGAGCACCGGCACCCCGTGCTCGTCCACCAGATAGCCGCCCCGGGGCTCCGCGCCGGGCGGCTCGGGGGCGAACGGGTCGTCCGGGCCGGCGCTCACGGGCCTAGCCGCTCAGCTTGTGGGAGGCCAGCTCGTAGCCCCGGTCCTTATAGAACCGGTAACGCTCTCGGGCCGCGGGCAGGCGCTCGCCGTGCTGGTCGATCACCTCGGCCACCCGGGCGAAGCGGCTGAAGAACAGAGGAACCGTCGAGGCCAGGTTGATGAGCACATCGTCATGGTCGTCCGGCTCATCGCCGTGGCCGACCAGCACCGGTGTCCGGGGATCGGGATCGGCGCCCTGGCGTGCGTGGGGCACGAAGCTGCCGGCGCGGAACGTCCACAGCAGATCGTCCAGCGCGGCCGACTCTCCCGGCGAATCGGTGTGGATCAGGACCCGGTGGCCCCGGTCAAAGGCCTTCTCGGCCAGCCGGCATGCGACCCGCGCCCGTCCCTCGGCATCGTCCCCGGGCAGCACGTAGAAATCAACGCGGGTCATGCAAGCGCTCTCCGCTCAAGGTTCCTTCCCCGTTATTGTGCCTCGGCTCAGGACTGCTCACAAAGGTCCAGCAAATACTGGGTGAGCAGGGGCACCGGGCGTCCGGTGGCGCCCTTGTCCTTGCCGCTCTTCCAGGCCACCCCGGCAATGTCCAGATGCGCCCAGTGGAATTTTTTGGTGAACCGGGACAGGAAGCAGGCCGCGGTGATCGTTCCGGCTTCCCGGCCGCCTATGTTCGCCATATCCGCGAAGTTGCTCTTGAGCTGCTCCTGATATTCGTCCCACAGGGGCAGTTCCCAGGCCCGGTCCACCGCATGGCGTCCTGCATTGAGCAGATCGTTGATCAGGGGGTGGTGGTTCCCCAGCAGGCCCGCCGCGTGGTTGCCCAGGGCGATCACGCAGGCCCCGGTCAGTGTGGCGATATCCACCACCGAGCGGGGCTCGAAGCGCTCGGTGTAGGTCAGGGCGTCGCAGAGAATCAGGCGTCCCTCGGCGTCGGTGTTGAGAATCTCCACCGTCTGGCCGGACAGGGTGGTGACCACGTCCCCCGGTTTGCTGGCGTCGCCGTCGGGGAGGTTTTCCGTGGCGGGTACGACGCCGACGACGTTCAGGGGCAGGCCCAGCCGGGCGCAGGCGCTGAGGGTGCCGAACACGCTGGCGGCCCCGCACATGTCGAATTTCATCTCGTCCATCGCCGCGCCGGGCTTGATGGAGATGCCCCCCGAGTCGAAGGTGACCCCCTTGCCCACCAGGGCCACCGGCTTGTCGCCTCTGGCCCCGCCGCGATAGTTCATGATGATCAGCTTGGGCGGCTGACGCGAGCCCCGGGCCACGGACAGCAGGGCCCCCATGCCCAGCTTCTCCATGTCCGCCTGTTCGAGCACCTCCACCTGGATCTTCTTGTGCTGCTTGCGCAGGTTCCGGGCCTGATCGGCCAGATAGCCCGGAGTGCAGATATTGCCGGGCAGATTGCCCAGGTCCCGGGCCAGGCTGACCCCGGCCGCCACACACTGGCCCACCTCGGCCGCCTGCTCCCCCTCGGGCAGATCCCGGCGGCTCGGCACGCTGATCACCAGGCGCCGCAGGGGGCGCACGATCTTGTCCTGCTTGCTCTTGAGCTGATCGAACCGGTAAAGGGCCTGCTCCGTGGCCTCCACGCACTGGCGTACCCGCCAGGGCAGGTCCCGACCCTTGATGTTGAGGTCGGTGAGGTAGGTGACCGCCTCGGTGGCGCCGCTTTCGTTCAGCACCCGTGCGGCGGCGGCCACCGCGTCCTGGTATTTGTGGTCGTCGAGCTCGCGTTCGCGTCCACAGCCCACCAGCAGCACCCGGTCGCAGAGGGTCTCGGGCACGCCGTGCAGCAGCAGGGTCTGCCCGGACTTGCCCTGAAGGTCTCCCCGGCGCAGCAGATTGGACAGATAGCCCCCGCTCGCTTTGTCGAGCTGGGCGGCGGCCGCCGACAGCCTGCGGTTCTCGAATACGCCCAGCACCACACAGGCGGTGCGCTGTTTCTCGGGATTTCCGCTCTTGACGCTGTATTCCATCCAATGCTCCTTTGTGTCGCCCGCGTCTCCCGGCCCCGGGGCGCCCGGATCGCGTTGCAGTGGGCGCAGCAGCTGGTGTACGTTACCGCGGACGCCGCCGGCGCGGCGCCGCCCGCCGCGGGAAAATTTCCGAAAAACGGAGTTTAATGGAAAATCGCCGCGTTTTCATGACCGGAGCCAGGTTTTGACCGGAAAATGGTCCGTATAATAGGCCGTTACCTCCTCAAGGAGGTAATCCTGAACTGGTTGGCGACGACCCTGGTTCTCTGGCTGATCGTGGTCACCAATCGACTGGCCCACTATCTGGCCCAGGCCGCCTCCGGCGACCTGCCGGGCAGCGTGATCTTCACCCTCCTGGGGCTCAAGTCGGTCAACTACCTCAACGCCCTGCTGCCGTTTTCCCTGTACCTGGCGGTGCTGCTGGCGCTGGGCCGGCTGTACAAGGACAGTGAAATGGTGGCCCTGGGGGCGTGCGGGATCGGTCCGCCCCAGCTGTATCGGCCGCTGCTGGTGCTGGGAGTGGCGGTGGCCGTCGGGCTCGGCTGGCTCTCCCTGGCGGTCGTGCCCCATACCAATGCCCTGGGCTATCGGATCGAAGCGCGGGCCAAGCAGTCCGCCGACGTGGCGACCATCGTGGCGGGGCGGTTCCAGGAAGCGCGGGGCGGCCACCTGATCCTCTACGCCGAGGCGCTGTCGGCGGACCACCAGCGCATGACCAACGTGTTCGCGCAGAATCGCCAGGAAGGGCGCCTGGGCCTGGTGACCGCCGCTCACGCCCACCAGCACGTGGATCCCCGGACCGGCGACCGCTACCTCGTGCTGGAGGACGGCTACCGCTATCAGGGCTTTCCGGGGGATCCCGACTACCGGGTGATGAAGTTCCGCACCCAGGCGCTGTTGCTCCAGCCCGCACAACCGGTAAGCGGTCCGCCGCACCTGGACGCCATTCCCACGGCGACACTGTGGGGCGCGGGGGCGCGCAACCGCATCGCCGAGCTGCAGTGGCGGATCTCGCTGCCGATGGCCGCGCTGGTGCTGATCGTGATCGCCGTTCCCATCAGCCGCACGACGCCCCGGGAAGGCCGCTACGGGCGCATGTTCGTCGCGGTGCTGGTGCTCATCATCTACTACAACCTCATGGGCACGGCCCAGGTATGGGTCGAGCACGGGGACGTGCCGCCGTTTCCCGGCATGTGGTGGGTGCCCGCACTGGGCCTGACGGTGGCGGGTCTGCTGCTGTGGCGTCAGCAGCCGCGGCGCCGGCGTGGCCGGGTGTCGTCGTGAAGCAGCTCGACCGCTACATCGGCCGGGCGGTGGTGGCCGGCACCCTCACCGCGCTGCTGGTGCTGGTCAGCATCGACACCTTCTTCACTTTCATGGGGGAGCTGGCCGACGTCGGCAAAGGCAGCTATGCCCTTCCGCAGGTGATGGAGTATGTGGCGCTGAACGTCCCGCGCAGCGTCTACAACCTGTTTCCCACCGCGGCGCTGCTGGGCAGCCTGTTCAGCCTCGGTCAGCTGGCCTCCCACAGCGAGCTGGTGGCGATCAGGTCGGCGGGGGTGTCGATAGGTCGGATTGCCCGCTCAGTGCTCCAGGTGGGTCTGGTGATGCTGCTGCTGGTTTCAGCCATGGGCGAATACGTGGCGGCGCCCGCCCAGCAGTATTCCGAGCGCGCCCGGGCCATGGCGCAGTCGGAGCGCATCACCTTCCACGGCCGGTTCGGCTTCTGGGCGAGGGATGGCAACCAGTTCATCAACATCAAGCAGATCCTGCCCGGCGGCATTCTGTCCGGCATCTACGTATACCGGTTCGACGGGGCGCATCGGCTGGAGGTCGCCACCCATGCCCGGCGGGCCGTGTACGAAGACGGGCGCTGGGAGCTGAAAGATGTCCGCCAGAGCAAGGTCAGCGCCGGTGGGGTGAGTGTGCACCGGTCCAAAACCATGGACTGGCATTCCCTGCTCAGCCCGGATCTGCTGAACGTGGTTGCAGTCCATCCGGACAATCTGTCCATTCGGGATCTGCGCCGTTACATCGCCTATCTGCACCAGAACGGTCTGGACGCGGCCCGTTACCAGCTCGAGTTCTGGATGCGGATGGCCGAACCCCTGTCCGCTCTGGTGATGCTCTTTCTGTCGCTGCCCTTCGTGTTCGGTCCCCTGCGTTCGGCGGCGGCGGGACAGCGCCTGGTGGTCGGCGTACTGGTGGGTATCGGCTACTACCTGATCAGCCAGACCGTCAGCCACCTGGGCCAGGTCTACGGCTTCGATCCCATGCTCAGCGCTCTGGCGCCGCCCCTGGCGTTCTTTCTGGCGGGAGTCGCGGCGGTCTGGCGGATCCGCTAGGTTCCCCGGACGTCGGCGGAAGGCTTGGCCGGGGGCAGATAGACCACGACCGAGTCGGAATAGCGGTCGTAGAGGCTCATCCCCTTCCGGTCCACCAGCAGCCACAGGTGTCCCAGGGCCACGACCACTCCCCAGACGATCAAGCCCTTGCGGCCCGCGTCCTCGGGCAGATAGCGAAGCAGGACCACCAGCAGAACCGGCATGAACCGCAGCAGGGACTGGGTCCAGTTGATGGGGTAGCCGTCCAGGCGCTGGACCCGTATGCGCCAGGCCCGCATCCCCAGGGTCTGACCGCCGTGGGTCCAGAACCAGCCGAAGAACAGATAACAGATGACGAACAGGTAGATTTCGAAGAACGGATTACCCGGAGCCACCGCCTCGCCGCGGTTGACCGCCAGGGCGATCCAGGAGGCCAGAAACAGGACTGCGAGCAGCAGCAGGGAGTCGTACACCAGGGCCGCCAGGCGCCGGCCGAGGCCGGCGGGTCGGGGGGCGGCCGCTGCATTGCCGGTTTCGGTCTGGGACATGTCGGGGAGGTTTCTGAGCCGTGCTGGAGAATCCGCTAAGAAGTACCAGATACGCCCTGCGCGCGCAACGGTGACAATACGGGCGCCCCTGTGATAAGTACCGAATCGTACGACAATTAAAACCGCACAGCGGAGGGGAGGACAGCATGACGATCGTTGCCGAGCTCACCGGCGTGAAGGGGGTCTTCGCCGCCGGCGAGTATTCCTATCGCGGCGACCGGTTTTCCTACAGGGGCGAGCTCGATGAGGAGCAGGCCCGGATGGCCTCCATCATGTGCCGGGCGACCACCATGGGCGTCCACATGCAGGCCGATATCCTATCCTCGTATTGTGACGACTGCGCCTTCAGTCCGGCGCGGGGGTGGATCGTCCGTGGCCCGGCGTTCACCGTGTGCGCCATGGCCAACGTGTTCTGCTTCATGGAGAGCGCAACGGGATCTGTCAACGAAGTGATGGGGCTGATGTACAAGCGTCTGTCAGACGCCGAAGCGCTGGTCTGACGCGCAAAATAATATTTTCAGGAGGGATATCATGGGCAAGCTCGATGAACTGATGAGTCTGCAGGGCGCGCTCGCGGCTTTCGAGTTCTCGGATCGCGGTGAGCTGCGCGAGCACCGCATTGCCGATGGCGCGCAGCTGGGGGCCGATACCCTGGACCTGCTGTGCCACGTGTGCGTGGCCAACATGTCGATCGCCACCATGCAGGCCCGGGGCTGGGAGAAGATGACCGGTGCGCAGGGATTCTATCCCATCGACGGTTTCACCATGGTGGGCTTCGACTGGTCTGCGGTGGCGAGCGGAAACCGCGGCGTGGTGCTTCGCAACGAGCAGGCCGATTACGAGGCGGCCTATGCCGCCCTGGCGGATCAGGGGGCATCATGATCAAGCGACTGCTGGCGGTGGACGGCGTGACCGTCGTCTGCCGCTTCCGCGACGATGGCAGATTCGTGGAAGGGCTGGGCATGCTGGACGATGAGCAGATGGTGCGGCTCGCCAAGTTCGCCCATGACTACAAGCGCATGGTACAGGGCAATGCGGACCAGCTTTCCATGTTCACGCAGGTACGGGGCTGGACGCCCCCGCGGGGCTGGATCGTGCGCGGTCAGGCCAATTCGGTCTGCAGCGTGGGCAACCTGGTGTGCCTGGTGGTCAACGACGAAGGCTCGCTCGCCCAGGTGATGGACGAGCTGCAGGGAGCCGCCAACGCCTGAGCGGCGGGTCAGTGTCCGCCGGAGGCTGCCGCGGACGGGGCGGCGGATGCGGGGACGGCCTCGCAGCCGCCCTGCACCGCGAGCGTGCCGGAGCGTCCGTCCACCATGCCCTGCTCCAGCGCGCAAACGGGTATGCGGGCCCTGTCGGCCAGTTCGGTCC
>DATFLG010000090.1:0-4719 GCA_035267985.1 Gammaproteobacteria bacterium
CCTGGAGCGGCGCTTCCAGAAGGTGCTGGTGGACGAGCCCAGCGTGGAGGACACCATCGCCATCCTGCGGGGGCTGAAGGAGAAGTATGAGGTGCACCACGGCGTGGAGATCACCGACCCGGCCATCGTCGGGGCGGCGACCCTGTCGCACCGCTATATCACCGACCGCAACCTGCCGGACAAGGCCATCGATCTGGTGGACGAGGCCGCCAGCCGCATCCGTATGGAGATCGATTCCAAGCCCGAGTCCATGGACCGGCTGGACCGGCGTCTCATCCAGCTCAAGATCGAGCGTGAGGCCCTGAAGAAGGAGTCCGACGAGGCTTCCCGCAAGCGCCTGGCCAATCTCGAGGAGGAGATCGGCACGCTGGAGCGCGAGTACTCCGACCTGGAGGAGATCTGGAAGTCCGAGAAGGCGGCGGTACAGGGCACCACCCATGTCAAGGAGGAGCTGGACCGGGCCCGGGCGGAACTGGAGAACGCGCGCCGCGCCGGCGACCTGGCGCGGATGTCGGAGCTACAGTACGGCAAGATCCCGGAACTGGAAAAGCAGCTGGACATGGCCACCCAGGCGGAGATGCACGAGACCCGGCTGCTGCGCAACAAGGTGAGCGAGGAGGAAATCGCCGAGGTGGTCTCCAAGTGGACCGGCATCCCGGTCTCGAAGATGCTGGAGTCCGAGCGCGACAAGCTCCTGCACATGGAGGAGGTCATCCGCCGCCGGGTGGTGGGCCAGGACGAGGCGGTTACCGCCGTGGCCGATGCCATCCGCCGCTCCCGGGCCGGGCTGGCCGACCCCAACCGCCCCAACGGGTCATTCCTGTTCCTGGGACCCACCGGCGTGGGCAAGACCGAGCTCACCAAGGCCCTGGCCGCCTTTCTGTTCGATACCGAGGAGGCCACGGTGCGCATCGACATGTCCGAGTTCATGGAGAAGCACTCCGTGGCCCGGCTCATCGGCGCCCCGCCCGGGTATGTGGGCTACGAGGAAGGCGGCTACCTGACCGAGGCCGTGCGCCGCAGGCCCTACTCGGTGATCCTGCTGGACGAGGTGGAAAAGGCTCATCCGGACGTGTTCAACGTGCTGCTGCAGGTGCTGGACGACGGGCGGCTCACCGACGGCCAGGGCCGCACCGTGGATTTTCGCAACACGGTTATCGTCATGACCTCCAACCTGGGCAGTCAGATGATCCAGGAAATGGCCGGCGAGGAGAATTATGGCGCCATGAAGACGGCGGTGATGGAGACGGTGGGCCAGCACTTCCGGCCGGAGTTCATCAACCGCATCGACGAGGTGGTGGTGTTCCATCCCCTGGGCCGCGAGCAGATCCGTGCCATTACAGAGATCCAGATCGGCTACCTGCGCCGGCGCCTTCAGGACCGGGACATGGACATCGAGCTCAGCACCGCCGCCCTGGACAGGCTCGGCGAGTCGGGCTTCGATCCGGTCTACGGGGCGCGCCCCCTGAAGCGCCAGATCCAGCAGCAGCTGGAGAACCCCCTGGCCCAGCAGATCCTGGGGGGGCAGTTCGGTCCCGGCGACCTGATCCAGGTGGACGTCTCGGACGGCGAGCTGACCTTCTCGAAGACCGCCATGGCGGTTTCAGCCGCCTGACCGCCCGGCGCCGAGCCGCCGCAAAAGGCCCCGCATTGCGGGGCCTTTTTTTGTGTCCGGGTCGTGTCACAATCGACCGATGAGCGACAGGGACACGACTGCACGCCCCGACTACCAGGGAGGGTCCATCGTCAATCTCATGGGCTCCGTGCGCGAGGCGCTGGGGGGACGGGCGGGGGGCTACCCGCCCCTGCGGGCACTGCCCCCCGAAACGCTGGGCGGGGCCCGCCACGTGGTGCTCGTGGTCCTGGACGGACTGGGCTACGAGTACCTGCGCAGCGTCGGTGCGGGCGGCCAGCTGTATGCCCACCTGCGCGGTTCCATGACCTCCGTGTTTCCCACCACCACCGCCTCGGCGGTCACCACCTTCCTCACCGGCACGGCGCCCCAGCAACACGGGCTGACCGGCTGGTTCATGCACCTGCGCGAGCTGGGCATGGTCGCCGCCGTGCTGCCCTTCCGCAGCCGCGGCGGCTGGCTCAGCCTGGAGGAGGCGGGCATCGATCCGGCGGCCATCATGGGCTGCGCGCCCTTCGCCGATCAGCTTGCCGTGCCGGCCCATATCGTCACCCAGCAGCGCATCCGGAATTCGGCCTACAGCGAGCTGACGGCAGGGCGGGCCGCCCGTCACGGCTACAGCGATCTGGACGGTTTCTTCGGTCAGATCGCCCGCCTGCTGCACGAGGCCCGCGAGCGCTGCTACATCTACGCCTACTGGCCCCAGTTCGACGCCCTCGCCCATCCCCACGGCGTGGCGAGTGCGCCGGTGCGGGAGCACTTTCGCGCCATCGACCGGGCCTTCGGCCTGTTCCTGGAGTCCGTTGCCGGGACGGACGCCGCGGTGATCGTCACCGCCGATCACGGATTTCTGGATGTCGGTGCCGGCGGCTACGTGGAGCTGGCCGACCATCCGGAGCTGGCGGACTGCCTGAGCCTGCCGTTGTGCGGGGAGCCGCGGGTGGCCTATTGCTATGTCCGCCCCGGCAGCACCAGCCGTTTCGAGCGCTACGTGCAGGACCACCTGAGCGATCGCTGCTGGCTCTACCGCAGCGAGGAGCTGATACACGGCGGGCTGTTCGGCGCCGGTGCCCCCCACCCCAGACTTGCGGACCGGGTGGGTGACTATGCGCTGGTGATGAAGGGCGAGCATGCCATCAAGGATACCCTGGTCGGTGAGACCGGGTTTCGGCCAGTGGGTCTGCACGGCGGGCTCAGTGGCGCGGAAATGCACGTGCCGCTGATTGTGGCCGAAGCCTGACCCCGTTGACCGCGACGGCGGAATGGCGGCTCAGAACAGGGCCGCGGGCAGGGCCTGCAGATCGGCCACCGTGGCCGTCGGTACGATTTCCCAGGGGTCGAGGACCGCCTGGGGGGAACGCCGGACCCAGGCGGCCCGCATGCCGGCCGAGACCGCTCCGATCACGTCGAACGGATTGCTGGACACCAGCCAGGCGTCGGCGGCCGGGGCGCCGGCGCGGGCGAGGAAGTGCTTGTAGACGGCCGGGTCGGGCTTGAAGCTCGTCACTTCCTCCACGCTGACAATGTCTGCGAAATGCTGCGCGAGACCGGCATTGTCGAGCAGGGCCGCCACGGCATCGCGGCGGCCGTTGGAGAAGGCGAACAGACGGTATCCCGCCTGCCCCAGTGTCGCCAGCCCGGCCTTGGCGTCCGGGAACGCCGGCAGTTGCCGGTAGTGTCCCATGAGAGCCTCCCGGGTCTCCCGGGGCAGGTCGACGGCAAACGCCAGGCAGCAGTAGTCCAGTGCCTGGCGGGTGCATACGTCGAAGTCGCGGTACAGGCCCATCAGGCCTCGCCGGAAGGAATATTCGAGCTGTTTGTCGCGCCAGGTCCGGGCAAAGCCCTCGGCGCGCTCCCCCACCAGGGCGCTGAGCTGTCGGCTGATCCCCTGGGTATCGATGAGGGTGCCGTAGACGTCGAAGGCCAATGTGGTTGCCACGGACTGTTCCTCCTCCCCGGGTGTGAATCAACGTTCGACGCGCCGCCGCCAAGGCCCCTGACTCAGCAGCTGAACGGCCGGATATGCAGCCGGAAGCTCACCAGGTGGTTCAGCTTGCGTGTGCGCACGATCTGAAACGGCGTGATCCGGGGGCCTCGATCGGGGCAGCCGGCCCGGGGCCTGCGCACTTTCAGGTCCACTTCGCTGGTCTGCCCGTTGTCCCGGATCCCCGACACCTCGAAAGAATAGCCGCCGTGGTGTCGTCCCAGGAACAGGGCGATGACCGTTTCGTGGGAGAAATCCACCTCCGGCATGTGGGGCATCGCTCCGGAGGCCGTGACCAGTGACGTCCACAGGCCGCGGAAGGTCGCCGGGTCGTTGATCACCTCGAAGCGCTGCAGGCCTATGCCGCTGACATCGCCGGAAGCGACGCTGGTGTAGCTGACGGCCGTGAGGGGGACGCCGTCGTGGGCCACGTAGCCGGCAAAGATCAGGGCCACGCCCACAAACACCGACACGGTCAGGATCACCCGCAGCACGATGGCGCCCCCGTTGCCGACCCCGGTGCGGCGCCGGTGCGCTGACCCGCGGCGGTGTCCGGCGGTTGCTGTCTTTCGGCTCCAGGGGCCGTGAGCCGCAGCCCGACGTCCATCAGGAACGGCCCCGCTCGAAGGCGCCCACCTGCAGCAGCACCCGGTCCAACGCCCGCCCGGGAAGCAGCCGCTTGAGGGCGGCGAAGGCGTAGGCGGGGACGGTGACGTAGTAGCGGGGCTTGGGGCGCGGGCTCTGCAGGGCGCGCAGCACCTTGCGCGCGACTGCGTCGGGATCCACCGTGAACGGTGCCGCCGCGCCCTCCCTGGTCAGGCGCGCCACCAGGGTTTCGTAAGTGCTGCGGTGGACGCTGGCCTCGGGGTCGATGGTCCCCAGGTAGGCGCCATAGCTGTTCGCCCTGAAGCGGGTGGCGACCGGTCCGGGCTCGATCAGGCAGGCATGGATTCCGCTGCCCGCCAGTTCCAGGCGCAGGGTGTCGTACAGGCCTTCCAGGGCGTATTTGCTGGCGGTGTAGGCGCCCCGAAAGGGCAGGGCGATGAGCCCCAGCACCGAGCTGTTCTGCACGATCCGGCCGTAGCCCTGGGTGCGCATGACC